>JACFNR010000003.1:111928-121453 GCA_019454765.1 Trueperaceae bacterium
AGGCGGCAGAGCCCACCGCGCCGCTGGAGCCAACAGCGCAGGCCCCGACGGCAACACCAGCGCCGACACCCGCCCCTACTCCCGCCCCTGCACCGACACCTGCACCTGCACCGTCGACCCCTTCGACTCCGGTCGCGCCGGAACCGACCCCGGCGACCGAGCCCACGCCGGCACCCGCCCAGGAGCCGGTGGAGGAGCCCGCACCTTCCCCCATCCCGGGGCCCGAACCGACACCCGCACCGACACCTGCACCGGCACCCGCACCGACCCCGACTCCGGCACCCACGCCTGCTCCAACTCCAACTCCAACGCCCGCGCCAACACCGACGCCAGCGCCAACACCGACGCCGACTCCTGCCCCTACCCCCTCTCCCGCTCCCGCGCCGGCGCCGCGGGGGTCGACCGCCCAGATCACCCTGTTCGACGGCGACCTGACCGTTCGCAGCGTCAGCGACGGCGGCCAGGGCGCCTTCGTGTTCCTCGACCCGGTGGCGACCGCGGGGGCGGCGGTTGCCGGGGCGGCGGACGTGTCGAACGGGGCACTGCACGTGAGGGTCGACGTCGCGTCGCAGCCAAGCGAGACGCCGGCTCAGCTCCAGCTCTGCCTCGTGCCAGGCGATCCGACGGTGGTCAGCCCGCCCTGCACCGACTCGACCCGCCTCGTCGCCACGGGCCGCGGCACCGCCTCGGCCACGTTCCCGGTGCGGTCGCTCGTCAGCGACGAGACCATCGACTGGGGCAGGGGCCTTGGCCGCCTCCTGCTCGTCTTGCGAGACCAGGCCTCCCGGCCGCTGGACGAGCGCTACACCCGCTCCGCCGACGGCACGCCCATCGACCTGAAGCCTTACTACCCGCTGACGCTGCACCTGCGAGTGGTGCTGGTGCCCGCGGGCGGCGCCTTCGCCGGTTGGCCCTGAGAGCCGGCGCCGTCAGCGACGCCGCCTACCTGCCTATACCGACGTAAGTGAGGCCGGCGGCCTCCACCGTGCCCGCCTGAAGCCAGTTGCGGGCGTCGAGGAGGAGCCTGCCGCGCATGGCTGCGGCGAGCGCCGCGAAGTCGAGGCGGCGGTACTGGGGCCAGTCCGTCACGACGACCAGGGCGTCGCAACCGCGGGCGAGCTCCAGCTCGTCGGCCGCGTACTCCACGGGAAGCTCGGGGTGCTGCCGCGCGGCGTTGGGCATGGCCACCGGGTCGTGCACGCGCAGGACGGCGCCGCGGTCGTTGAGCTCCCTGATCAGGGTCAAGGACGGCGCGTCGCGCAGGTCATCGGTGTTGCCCTTGAAGGCGAGCCCCAGCAGGCCGATGGTGGTGCCTCGCAGCACCTTCAGGTGCTGCTGCAGCTTCTCGACGACGTAGAGCCGCTGGCGCCGGTTGACGTCCACCGCCGCGCGCACGATGGGCATCTGGTAGTCGTACGCCCCGCCGAGGGCCAGCACGGCCGCCGTGTCCTTGCCGAAGCAGCTGCCGCCCCACCCTATCCCCGCGCTCAGGAACTTGCTGCCGATGCGGCTGTCGAGGCCGATGGCGCGCGCCACCTCGACGACGTCGGCGCCGACCTTCTCCGCCAGCACGCTGAACTCGTTGATGAAGCTGATCTTGGTGGCGAGGAACGCGTTGGCGGCGTACTTCGTGAGCTCCGCGCTGGTGGTGGTCGTGGTGATGAGGGGCGGCAGCTCGAACCGTTCCGGTCGCGGCGTGCCCGGTGGGGCCTCGAACGTCTGTTCCAGGATGGGCGCGTACAGCTGGCGCATGACCGACCAGGGCACCGGCCCGTCGGAGCCCACGACGATGCGGTCAGGGTAGAGGCTGTCGTGAACGGCGCGGCCCTCGGCGAGGAACTCGGGGTTGGAGGCCACGTGCACCTCCGCCCGGACGCCCCGCGCGGCGAGGCGCCGCCCGATGATCCCCTCGACGTGGCGGGCGCTGCCGACCGGCACGGTGGACTTGTTGACCACCACGAGCCGCGCCCCCTCCTGGATGCGGTCGGCGACGTCGGTGGCGGCGGCGTCGACGTAGGTGAGGTCGGCGTCGCCGTTCTCCTTCGACGGCGTACCCACCGCGATTAGGACGACGCCCTCGCCGGACAGCTCGGGGATGGTCGTCTGGAACGCCGAGCGGTGCTTGCCGGCGGCCATGAGCTCCGCCAGGCCGCTCTCGTGGATCGTCGGGACGCCGGTGGCGAGCTGAGCGATCACGTCGGCCTTCTTGTCTACGAACGTGACGTCGTGCTCCAAGTAGGCGAGGGCCGCGCCGGTCGTCAGGCCGACGTACCCCGTTCCGATCACTGTCACTCTCATGGCCTCATCCTACTTGGGCCCGGCGGCAGCGGCGAGGGACCTCGCGCGGCCGGACGGGCACGGGCGGCGTCCGGGAACGCCGTCACGGCCGCCGGCTCGCCGGGCTATGGTGGCGAGAACCACAATCGGGCGCCCGGGGAGCGCCGCCGCGCGGCGCCACGCGGCGCTGTCAGGGGGAACCTCGTGCCACGAGCTCACGTCGTCCGCCGCCACCGCACCGTCCCGCGCCGCCGCGGGGGCCCTGGCGCCGCCCTGGCCTGTGCAGTGCTGGCGCTGAGCCCCCACGCGGCGGCCGCGCCCGAGTGCGCGCCAGGCCCGGCCGGCGACCTCGCAGGGGCGGCTCCCGCGCGGTCCGCCGCCTACCGGACGCGGGCCGAGGACCTCGCGTTCCGCCACGGGGAGCTCGACCTGGCCGAGGCGGGGCTCGGCGCGAGCATCGGCCTGCGGCCCAGCCTCGGGGTGGGCGACGACCTCGACCTCGAGCAGGAGCTCGACGCCCTCGACCTGGTCGGCTATCAGCTCGACGCCACCATCGGTTACCGCTACGACGAGGTGGCCATCGTCAAGGCCCGCGTCGCGGTACTGGCCGCCGAGGCGCGGCTGGAGGCGCAGGGGGTGGCCGACGTGTTGGAGGCGATGTTGGGGTTCAGCCGCCTGCGGGTGGCGGAGCGCGCCTTGGAGGTCGCGCTGGTGGACCTGGACGTCGCCGCGGCGGCCCTCGAGCGCGCCGAACAGACCGCCGCGGAGCGCGCGGCCGACCCCGAGCACGCGCCGTTGCCGGGGAGCCCGGCGGCGGCCCGAACCGGGCCACCCCCCTTCCTTCGCGAGGCGCGGCTCCAGTTGCGCCGCGCCGAGCTTGGCGCGCAGGACGCGCGCGCCTCCGTGGATGCGCTGAGCGCCGCACTGGCCGCCCTCGGCGTGGGGGTCCCCACCGCCCAGGACGGCGCCTGCGGCGCGGCGCCGCTGGCGCCGCCCGCCCCCGCTTCCGGGAACGACCGCGCTCGCGCCGCCCTCGTCGAGGGGCTCGCCCTGGCGCGCGCCCAGCTCGCACGGGCCGGTTGGGGACCGGTCCGGGACCTGCGCCTGCAGGCGCAGTACCAGGAGGGCGGCGGCCGCGCCACGTTAGGCGTCGGCGTCGCGGCGGGCCGGCCCGAGGCGGACCTGGCGTTGCGCCTGCGCCCCACCGGCAAGGACGGTTGGAGCGTGCGGCTCAGCGCCAACCTCAGGCTCGACGAGAGCACCCTGTCGGCCATCTCGCGCGCCGAGCGGGCGGTGGCCGCCGCCGAGGCCGAACTGGCCGCGCACGACCTGGCGCGGGACGGGGCGGTGGAGGCGTCGTGGCGGGCGGTGGAGCGCGCCTGGGAGGAGGTCGAGGTGCTCGACGAGGCCCTCGCGCTGGCCGTACTGAGGCGTGACGAGCCGAGCGAGGCTCGCAACCTGCCGCGCAACTCGCAGGCGGTGGCGCGGGCGCGGGACGCCCGCGAGCGCGGCCTGCAGGCCTACTACCGCGCGTACGCGGCACACCTCACGTTGCTGGGGGCCGGCTGGCCGACGCGATGAGAGGGGCGGCGAACGCGGCGCCCAGGAACCGCTCAGGCGCCGGTCAGGTGCCCTTGCCTGGCAGGAAGATGCCGGGCACCTCGTTCAGGGCGACGAAGCGGTCGGCGAGGTCCTGGAGCGCCTGCCCGGCGACCTCGCGGAACGCCATGACCTCCACCCGCTTGCCCCGCTCCTGGGCGAGCTCGAGGATGGGCGCGAAGTCGCCGTCGCCGCTCGCCAGGACTATCACGTCGGCGAAGTCGAGGCTGCGCACGACGTCGGCGGCGATCCCCATGTCCCAGTCGCCCTCCAACCTCACGTTCCCCTCGTCGTCGACGCGGTGGATCCGCACGGTGCGCCGCTTCACGCGGTAGCCGAGGGCAGACAGCTTGCCGAAGAAGCCGAACGCCGTGGCGTCTCCCTCGCGCGCCACCACGTACGCGGTGGCGTGCGCCAGGCGCCGCCCACGCAGGCACGCCGCGAGCAGGCGCTCGTAGTCGACGCTGCCGCCGTGGTTGTCGCGGGCTGCGTAGTAGAGGTTCTGGGTGTCCACGAAGAGGGCCACGCGCTGCCGCGGGCTGTCGCCGGGCGCGCCCGGCACGACCGGCACGTCTGCGGGCTCCACGCCGCCACTCTACCCCGGAGGCCCCGCCAACCACTTGCCCATGAGCAGGTTGTCCTCGAAGCCGCCGCCCTCCGACGGCAGGCGCCTCACCTGCCGCGTCTCGCGCCCCTCGAGCGTGAACCCCTCGCTCTCGTAGAGCCTGATCGCGGCGAGGTTGCCTGCCCGCACGTGTAGCGCCACCTTGAGGACTCCGGCGCGCCGACACCAGGCGTAGCCCGCGCCGAGCAGCGCTCGCGCGGCGCCGCGGCGCCGCGCCTCCGGCGCGACGGCGAGCGTGAGGACGGCCACGTGCTCGAGGCGCGCGGCCGGCGAGCGGTGGAGCTCGAGCCAGCCCGCCAGCATCGCGCCCTCCACGGCGACCGCGTAGAAGCTCCGGTCCGACGGCGCCCCGATGCGCGCCGCGAGCGCGTTCACCCCCTCGGGTCCGTCGCCCACGAACGCGCCGCCCTCGCGGTAGACACCTGCCAGCAGGTCGCGCACGGCCGCCGCGTCCCCCTGCGTCGCGACCCTGACGTTCACGCCAAGATTATAGATGCGTGGTGCCGCCGCCAAGCGGTCCGGGCAGGCGGCTCCCTGCTATCCTGTTCGCCGCCACCGACGCCGACGCGTGGGGGTGGACGTGGAGGTTCACACAGTGTTGCGCCTAGTTAGCGCCGAATCCGTCACGGAAGGGCACCCGGACAAGCTGGCGGACCGCATCAGCGACAGCGTCCTGGACGCCATCTTGCAGCAGGATCCGTTGGCGAGGGTGGCGGTGGAGACGCTGCTCACCCGCGGCCTCGCCCTGGTGGCCGGCGAGGTCACGACCACGGCCGACGTGGACGTGCAGGCCATCGTCCGCCAGGCGGCCCGCGACGTCGGTTACACGAACGCCGATTACGGCTTCGACGCCGACCACAGCGCCGTCCTCATCGCGCTCAACGAGCAGGCGGGCGACATCCGCATGGGCGTCGACCGGGCGCAGGAGGCGGCGAGCGGCGACCGCTACGACACGCTCGGCGCCGGCGACCAGGGGCTGATGTTCGGGTACGCCATCGACGAGACGCCCGCCCTGATGCCCCTACCCATCCAGCTCGCCCACCGCCTCACGGAGCGGCTGGCCGAGGTGCGGCGCGACCGGACGCTGCCCTACCTTCGCCCCGACGGCAAGGCGCAGGTCACGCTGGCGTACGTCGACGGCGTGGCGGTGCACCTGCGCCACGTCGTCTTGTCGGCGCAGCACGACCCCGACGTCGACCCCGCCCTCCTCCGCTCCGACCTGGTCGAGCACGTGCTCGCCCCGGTGGTGCCGGCGGGGTTGCTCACCGACGAGACCGCCCTGCTGATCAACCCGACCGGGCGGTTCGTGGAGGGTGGCCCCGCCGCGGACGCCGGCCTCACCGGCCGCAAGGTGATCGTCGACACGTACGGCGGCGCCGCGCCGCACGGCGGGGGCGCGTTCAGCGGCAAGGACCCGACGAAGGTCGACCGCTCCGCCAGCTATTACGCTCGCTTCATCGCCAAGAACGTCGTCGCCGCCGGCCTGGCGCGGCGCTGCCAGGTGCAGCTCGCTTACGCCATCGGCATGGCGAGGCCCGTGGGCATGTACCTCGACACGTTCTCTACGGGGGCGCTGACCGACGACGAGCTCACCGAGCTCGTCAAGCGCGAGTTCGACGCGCGGCCGGGCGCCATCATCGAGGAGCTCGGGCTGCGTCGGCCGCTCTACGCCGCCACCAGCGCCTACGGCCACTTCGGGCGGCCCGGCTTCCCGTGGGAGAGCGTCGCGCGCGCCGATAGGCTCAAGGCCGCGGCCGGCCGGGAGTAAGCCGCACCAGCACGCGGTTTCTGGCGGTCGGGCCCGGGTCGCGTGTGGTACAAGTTGGGCCATGGCCAGGATAGTTCTGGGCAACCGCGAGGGACTGCTCGCGATCCGTCACGGTCGCAACGTGCTGGAGCTCCTCACCGAGGAGTGGCCGGACCTCCACCTCACGCTCCGCACCCAGGCCGGGACGGGCGGACTCGACTCGGACCCACTGCTGGAGGCCCTCAGGCGCGGCGCGGTCGGCATCGCCGCCGTCCAGCTCGACGCCCTGGCGCCCACCCTGCCCGAGGACGTGCGCCTCGCCGCCGTGCTGCGGCGCGCCGACCCGCGTTCGGGACTCGCCGCCAAGGGGCGCGCCGGCTTCGCCGCGCTGCCGCCCCGCGCCCGGGTGGTGGTCGGCTCGCAACGCGACGCCGCCTTCCTGAGCGCCTCGCACCCGGACCTCACCGTCCAGATCGAGGCGGCGTCGCCGGACGCCCTCCTCGCGCAGCTGAGCGCGGGCGCCGACGCGGTGATCGTGTCGGCGGCGGCCGCGGCCACGTTGGACCTGCGCAGCGCCGTCGACGTGGTGTTGGACGAGACCGCCTTCACGCCGCCGCCGGGCCAGGGCGCGCTGGGGCTGCTCGTGCGCGCCGACGACGACCTCGCCTTCGAGACCGCATACTCGCTGCAGCACCGTCCCAGCTACGACCGGGTCCGGGCCGAACGAGCGTTCGCGGCGGCGCTGCCCGGGCGGCAGGTTGGCGCCGTCGCCGGGGTCACGGAGGACGGCGAGCTCACCCTGCTGGGCGCCGTGGCCGTCGGTCCCACCATCTTGCAGGCGAGCCTGAGCGGCGAGGCGCGCGAGGCAGAGGTGTTGGCCCGCGAGCTGGCACAAGACGTGGCCGAGCAGCTCGCCGCCCTCACCTGACGCGGCGCCGCCGGGCGCGCCGGGCGGCGCGCCGGGCGAGCCTCAGGACGCTGCTTGCTTGGCGTCGGCGAGGACGCGGTCGACGACCTGCGTCGGGACCGCCTCGTAACGGTCCACCTTCAGCGAGTACGCGCCGCGACCGCCCGTCATGCTGCGCAGATCCGCCGAGTACGACTGGATCTCCGAGAGCGGCACGTGAGCGCTCACGACGCTGACGGAGCCCTCGCTGTCCATGCCGAGGATGCGGCCGCGCCGCGTGTTCAGGTCGGAGATCACGTCGCCCGTGAAGCGGTCGGGCACGCGGACCTTGAGGAGCGTGAGCGGCTCGAGCAGTATCGGCCTCGCCTGCGCCAGCGCCTCGCGCATGGCCTGCGTGGTCGCGAACTGGAAGGCGATGTCCTTCGAGTCGACGGGGTGATCCTTGCCGTCGTACACGGTGACCTTCACGTCCTGGAGCGGGAACCCGCCCAGCACGCCCGCCTCCATGCCGGCCCGCGCCCCCTTCTCGCAGCTCGTCTGGAACTGCGTGGGGATGGTGCCGCCAACGACCTTCCACTCGAACTCGAAGCCGGAGCCGCGCGGCAGCGGCTCGACCGTGAGGGCCACCTCCGCGAACTGCCCCGCCCCACCCGACTGCTTCTTGTGACGGTAGCGCGCGTCGCCGGTGCCTTGGATGGTCTCGCGGTAGGCGACGGCGGGGGTCCTGGCGTCGACCTCCACCCCGAAGCGGTCCTTCAACGCCGCCACGGCGATCTCGAGGTGCACGTGACCCATCCCCCACAGGACGGTCTCCTTCGTGTTCGGGTCGCGCTCCAGGACCAGCGTCGGATCGGCGTCGAGCAGCTTCGAGAGCGAGTCGCCCAGCTTGTCCTCGTCGGGCCGCGCCTTCGGGAAGAGGGCAAGCGCCATGACGGGCGACGGTAGGCGGATGGGCGCCAGGACGAACTCGGCGCCGGGGGAGGTGAGGGTGTCGCCGGTGCGCACCTCGTCGGCCTTCGTGAGCGCCCCGATCATCCCCGCCGCCAGCTCCCGCACCTCGCTGAGGTCCTTGCCCTTCGGGACGTAGAGGTGGGCGGTGCGCAGGTCCGCGCCGCGCGACGCGTCCCGCAGGGGGTCGCCGGCCTTGAGCAGGCCCGACAGCACCCTGAACATGGAGACCTTGCCGAGGTACGGGTCGACGACCGTCTTGAAGACGCGGGCGCTGAACGGTTGCCCCTCGCCCAGGGTGGGCGGTTCGCCCGACTCGACGGGCAGCGGCCCGTGATCCGCGACGTGCCGCACGCCCCTGGTGAGGAAGTCGAGCAGGAGGCTGATGCCCATCACCTTGGCGGCAGACGTGAGGAGCACGGGCGTGAGCTCGTTGCGGCGCACGGCGGCGTAGAAGGCGCCCAGGAGGGCATCCTGGTCGATGGTCGCCTCCTCGAGGTACTGCAGCATCAGCTCGTCGTCCGTCTCGACGATGGCCTCGACCAGACGGTCGCGGTACTCGGCGGCCAACCCGGCGACCTCGTCGGGGATGGGCACCTCCTCGGGTTCGCCCGTGGAGAACTCGTACGCGCGCATGGTGAGGAGGTCGACGATGCCCCTGAACTCCTCGGCCTGGCCGATGGGGAGCTGGATGGCGGCGATGTTGCCCGGCAGGGTGGCCTCGATGTCGGCCATGGTGCGGAAGAAGTCGGCGTTCTCCCGGTCGAGCTTGTTGATCACGAACATCGTCGACAGCTCGCGCTCGAAGCTCGAGGTCCACACGCGCTCCGTGCCCACCGCCACCCCCGACACGGCGGACACCACGATGAGCGCGGCGTCCGCGGCGGCCTGCGCCCCGCGGATCTCGGCCACGAAGTCGGCGTAACCGGGCGTGTCGATCAGGTTGAACTCCTCGCCTTTCCAGGTGAGGGGGTGCACGGTCGAGTAGATGGAGATCTTGCGGCGCTTCTCCTCCGGCGTGAAGTCGGAGGCGGTGGTGCCGTCCTCGACCCTCCCCAGGGTCGAGATGGCGCCGGCGCGGTAGAGCATGGCCTCCACCAGCGACGTCTTGCCCGCGCCGCTATGCGACAGGACGGCCACGTTACGGATCTGGGACATCTCGGCTCCCTTTCTCGTTACAGCGGCCGTGGCCGCGGAGGATGCAGGGTCGTGCTCGGCCGTGCGAGGCGATGGCTCAAGTCTAGCACCGCTCGGCACGGCGGTTACACTCGGCCATGCCGCGCGAACTGGAACTCAAGTACTCCTCGCTGGAGGGGCGCGTGCCGGGGGTCGCCGAGTTGGCGGGGGCGCTGGCACCGCTCGGCCTGCAGGTCGAGGGGCGCGGGACGAGGCGCCAGGAAGACGTCTACTACGACGACGCCG
>JACFNR010000003.1:121553-125554 GCA_019454765.1 Trueperaceae bacterium
CTCTTCGAGCGGGAGGAGCTCGAGGCGCCGCTCGCCGGGCCGGCCGCCGGGCGGGGTGGCGCCGCGGACGCCGCCGTCGACTGGCCCGCGCCGATCGCCGCGCGGCTGGCGGGCGTCGTCGACCTGCCCGCCCTCGCCCCCGTCCTAGAGATCGTCACGCTGCGCGAGGTCTTCACGCTCGGCCGGGCCGGTGAGCCGGTCGCCGAGGTCGCCTTCGACGAGGTGACCTGCAGGCCGCCCCGCGCCGGCGCGGCAGGCGCGCTCATCGAGGAGGCAGCCTTCTCCGAGGTCGAGGTCGAGGCGCTCGGAGAGGGCACCGCCGAGGATCTGCGCCGGGTGGGAGCCGCCCTGGAGGCGCTGCTGCCGCTCGTTGCCGGCGACGTGAGCAAGCTCGAACGCGCCTCGGCGCTGCTGGCGCCCTTCCTGTAGGGCGCGGGAGCGCGGCACCCCCGAGGCTATACTCGGGCATGGCGAACAGCGCGCATCCCGAACGCGACGAGCGTATCTTCGAGCTCATCGACCAGGAGTTCGACCGCCAGGCCGGCGGCCTCGAACTGATCGCCTCGGAGAACTTCGTCTCGAGGCAGGTCATGGAGGCCGTCGGTTCGGTCCTCACCAACAAGTACGCCGAGGGGTACCCGGGCAAGCGCTACTACGGCGGCTGCGAGGTCGTCGACCTGGTGGAGCAGCTCGCCATCGACCGCGCCAAGGCGCTCTTCGGCGCCGGTTGGGCGAACGTGCAGCCGCACTCCGGCTCGAACGCCAACTTCGCCGCCTACTACTCGCTGCTCGAGCACGGCGCGAAGGTCCTCGGCATGGACCTGGCGCACGGCGGTCACCTGACGCACGGCTCGCCCGTCAACTTCTCCGGTCGCTCCTACGAGGTCGTCGGCTACCCGGTCGACCGCGAGAGCGAGACCATCGACTACGCCGCGGTGCGGCGCCTGGCGCTCGAGCACCGCCCGAAGATGATCATCGCCGGCGCCAGCGCCTACAGCCGCTTCATCGACTTCGCGGCGTTCAGGGCCGTCGCCGACGAGGTGGGGGCGTACCTCCTGGCGGACGTCGCCCACATCGCCGGTCCCATCGCGGCCGGGCTGCACCCGCACCCGCTACCGCACGCGCACGTGGTGACGAGCACCACGCACAAGACGTTGCGGGGCCCACGCGGCGGCCTCATCTTCGGCAACGACGAGGAGATCGGCAAGAAGATCGACCGCACCATCTTCCCCGGCATCCAGGGCGGTCCGCTGGAGCACGTCATCGCCGGCAAGGCGGTGGCGTTCCACGAGGCCCTCGCTCCCGCCTTCCGCGACTACCAGGCAACCATCCTGGCCAACGCCAAGGAGCTGGCGGCGCGGCTCGCCGAGCGCGGTTACCGCATCGTGTCGGGAGGCACGGACAACCACCTCTTCGTCATCGACCTGCAGGGCAAGGGCATGACGGGCAACACGGCCAGCCGGCGGCTGGACAAAGCCGGCATCACCGTCAGCAAGAGCATGGTGCCCTTCGACCCGGAGAAGCCGTGGGTCACCTCCGGCATCCGCATCGGCACCCCCGCCATCACCACGCGCGGGTTCACCCCGGCCGAGATGCCCCTCGTCGCCGACCTCATCGACCGAGGCCTGCGGGGCGACGACGCGGAGGCGGTGGCGGCCGCCGTGCGAGAGCTGGCCCTGGCGCACCCCATGCCGAGCTGAGCGCCCCACCGCGCCGCAGGGCCGCGCCCGTCGGCGGCGTCCGGACCCCGATGTTCAGCGGCGTTGGCGCAGTCGCTCCATGCTCTCGCGAAGGCTGATGCGCATGCGCTCGACCGCGCCGGCTATCTGGCCCAGCTCGTCGTCGCGCGCAAGCTCGACCGGTGCGTCTAGGTCACCGTGACTGATCCGGTCCGTGGCGACCAACAGGTAACCGATGGACTCCCGGAGGCCGCGCGTCAGCGACAGGGTAGCCAGCAGCCCGAACAGCACGGGCAC
This sequence comes from Trueperaceae bacterium, assembly GCA_019454765.1. Taxonomy (NCBI): domain Bacteria; kingdom Thermotogati; phylum Deinococcota; class Deinococci; order Trueperales; family Trueperaceae; species Trueperaceae bacterium. The sequence continues at coordinate 123,530 of JACFNR010000003.1, forward strand.
GAGCCCGACGAGCAGGGCGGTGAGCAGGCCCGCACCGACCAGACGGGCGGCGCTCGGCACGGCCCCGGCCACCACGGCCCCCCCGACGGCTCCCAGGCGGTGGATCTGCGCCCCGGCCACCGTCGGGTCGACGGTGCCCAACCCCACCAACGCCAGCAGCTCCCCGGCCGTGACCCTCAGGCCGCCCAGCCAGTCGCCGGCGGCCGCCGGCTCCTCGACCGGGCCGGCCAGCGCCGCGCGCGCCCGCGCCAGGGCGGCGTCGCGCACGTCCTCCGGGAACGCCTCCAGACCGGCGCGGCCGCGGTACCACGCCACGAGCGGCGACTGATCGGCGTCGACGAGCAGAAGGTGATCGACCCCCCAGCCGCCCGCCGCGCCGCGCGCCTGCACCGCGTCGAGCTCGAGCCTGAGGATGGGAGCCGATAGCGGGAGCCCGCCGGACAGGCCCTCCACCGTGGCGGCCACCGCGTCGACGACGCTGCTCACGCGGCGCTGCTCCTCCTGCCGCAGGACCGGCAGCACCGCGAGCACCACCGCGAGCAGGGTGACCACCAGCGTGAGTAGCGCCGGGAGCGTGACGGCGCTGGCGATGCGCCGCCGCAACCCGCTCCGCTCGAGCCGGGGCGGGTTGCGCACCAGCGTCGTGCGGGTCGGGTCGCGCGGGGGCTGCGTGGTGGCCTGCCCGGCCTGCGGCGCCTCGCGCCGCTCCTCGCCGGTGGCGCGGACCCGCTCATGCGTGCCGTAGACACCGGCGTCGCCGGCCCCGTCCGTGGGGTCGCCTTGCTGCTCGTCCGCCGCGCGTCCCGCTTCGCCGGGCGCCGGCTCGTCCGCCGGGCCGTCCGGACCCGCCTCGGAGGCCCCCTCGGGCGTCGACGCCTGAGCGGTGGCGGCCTCGAGCCCCGCCGCCGTCAGCCTCGCCCGCTCGTTGGCCACCAGGTCGACGACGGGGCCGTCCAGGGTCCCCTCGCGCACCTCGACCACCAGGCCGGCCCCCTGCATGACCTCCTGGACGCGGCGCGCGTCGCGCTCCGGCACGGGGCGCGTCACCGGCCCCGGCGCCTTACTGAGGAGCTTGAGCACGTTGTCGGGCGAGATCGGCAGCCCCTTGGCCACCTCGGCCGCTGCAGCCGGCAGGTCGGCCGGTAGGGGCTCCAACACGGAGACGACGTAGTTCACGGTTCCCTCCCCCGCTCGAGCGGGCTCAAGGCGAAGATCGTTCGCAACTGATCGGCGCGCCGCGCGAACTCGAGGCGCCGGTCGCCGTTGGGGAACGCCCGCGTCACCTCCGAGACGAACTCGTCCACCAGCGCGAGGGGCAGCGCGTCCTGACTGACGCCCAGCTCGATGAGGGCGTCCTCCACCACGATGCTGCCCACGGGCCCGAGCAGGTCGACCGCCTCGCGCGTCAACTCGCGCGCGAAGCGCGGGTCGGCCACCTTGAGGGCGGCGAACTCGACGAGGCCGTGATCGAGGAGTTCCTGGGCCGCCGCCGTGAGGTCGGCGAGTGGCGCGCCGCTGCCCGCCGCCAGGTCGCGCAAGCTGCTCGTGCCGTCCATGCTGCGCCAGAGATGCAGCGCGCCGAGCGACAGCATGACCGTCTCGTCGGCGCCGCGACGCTGCACCACGCGCAAGACGGTGTCGGCCGCCAGGCCCGGCTCCGCCCGCACCGCTCCGGCGTCGGCGAGGTGGGTGGCCTCGAGCAGCAGCGTGTCGACGTTGCGGCTCATGCTGCGGCGCGGCGCGACCACCCCGGGGCGGAACGAGAAGCGGCCCTCACGCCATTCCAGCAGCGCGGTGAGCGCCGCGAGGTCGTAGAGCGGGCGCGCCTCGACGAAGACGACCTTGCCGTCCTCGAGGTAGATCTGGCCGTGACGCCGCGCCGGGTGAGCCAGGGACAGGCAGCCGGTGCCCTGGCTCAGTTGCAGGTACTGCAGCACGTTGGCCACCACCCCCTCACCCAAGCGACCGTTCAGCGTCGTCACTCAACCACCTCGATCGCTCCGCATGTTACCAGCGCGCCGCGCC
>JACFNR010000003.1:125654-131460 GCA_019454765.1 Trueperaceae bacterium
CAGCGTCGTCACTCAACCACCTCGATCGCTCCGCATGTTACCAGCGCGCCGCGCCCCCCGGAGCGGCGGCGGGCCATGGTAGCTTGGTTGCGCTTGGCCGGCCGCTACGCGGCGCGGCACCGAGTCCCATCCGGCAGCCAGCACGCGGGGACCAAGACGGCGCAGGGTCGGCGCCGGCCACACCGCGGCCATGGGGCCGCGAGCCGCGGACGACCCCGCATGAACACGGCCGACCACGCGCCCGGCGACCGGGCGCGGCCCACGACCGCAAGGAGTGACATGCACACCATCTGCTTGATCCCAGGCGACGGAATCGGACGGGAGGTCATCCCGGCGGCGCGCCGCCTGTTGGCGGCCACCGGCCTACCGCTCGACTTCACCGAGGCCGAGGCCGGTTGGGCCACCTTCCAGGCCCGCGGCACGAGCGTGCCGGAGGCCACCTTGAGCGCGGTTCGCGCCGCCGACGCCACGCTGGCCGGCGCCTTCACGAGCCCCTCCAAGCGCGTCGAGGGCCACCAGGGCGCCATCCGCTACATGCGGCGCACCCTCGACCTCTTCTCCAACCTGCGCCCCGCGCGCTCCCGGCCGGTGCCGGGGTCCCTGCCAGGCATCGACATGCTGATGGTGCGCGAGAACACCGAGGGGCTCTACGTCGAGAAGGAGCGCAGGTACGGCGACGTGGCCATCGCCGACGCCGTCGTCACCCGCCGCGCCTCCCAGCGCATCGCGCGCGTGGCGTTCGAGCAGGCCATGCGGCGGCGCAAGCGCCTCGCCGTGGTGCACAAGGCCAACGTCCTGCCCCTCACCTCCGGCCTGTTCCTGGAGACGGTCATGGAGGTCGGCAAGGAGTACCCGGAAGTCGAGGCGTACGACATCATCGTCGACGCCGCCGCCATGAAGCTCGTGAGGGCGCCCGAGTCTTTCGACGTGCTCGTCTCCACCAACCTCTTCGGCGACATCCTGTCGGACCTCATGGCCGGCCTCACCGGCGGCCTCGGGATCGCGCCGAGCGCCAACGTGGGCGAGGAGTACGCCATCTTCGAGCCCGTGCACGGCAGCGCGCCCGACATCGCCGGCAAGGGGGTGGCGAACCCCACCGCCACGTTCCTGACCGCCGCCATGCTCCTCGACCACCTCGGGGAGCGCGACGCCGCCTCCCGCGTCGAGGCCGCCGTCGACGCCGCGCTCGCCGGTGGCGAGCTGACGCCCGACCTGGGGGGAACGGCCAGCACCGAGTCGTTCACGGACGCCGTGATAGCGAGGCTCGCCTGAGCGCCCGCCCGGGCCGCCGGGTAATATTGCTCCCGTGACCTCCCGGGGATCCGGCCATCACGGGGCGCGCGGGCGGCGCGCATGATGTACGCGTTCCTGCAAGCCATGCGCGCCATCAGGGGCAACTGGATCGCCAGCGTCTCGACCATCACGACCATGACGCTGTCGCTCACCATCCTGGTGGGGTTCAGCCTCCTGTCGGTCAACCTGAACAACGCCTTGGCGGTGCTCCAGGGTGAACTCGAGCTCTCCGCGTACCTGGCCGACGGCGCCAACGTCCAGCAGCTCACCGCCACGGTGCGCGCCTGGCCGGAGGTCGAGCGCCTCGACTTCGTCGGCAAGAGCCAGGCCCTTGCCGAGATGGTGGCCGACCTCCCGTCGCTGGGCAGGGCCGCCGGCCTGGTCGAGAACCCGCTCCCGGACACGTTCCACCTGCGCCTCTACGACCCGGCCCAGACGAGCCTGGTGCGACTCCGCCTCGAGCAGCTCCCCGGCGTGGCCGAGGTCGACGATTCCAGCGCCGAGGTCGCCACCTTCCTGGCGCTCAACGACGTGCTGCGCATCGGCGGCTCGATCCTCATCGTGGTGCTGCTGGGCGCCGCCCTGTTCGCCATCGTCAACTCCATCCGCGCGGCCATCACGGCGCGACGCGAGGAGATCGACGTCATGCGGCTCGTGGGCGCGAGCCGCGGCTTCATCAGGTTGCCGTTCCTGCTCGAGGGCTTCCTCCTCGGACTGATCAGCGCCGCCCTGGCACTCGGGCTGGCCATCCCCGGGTACCAGGTCGCCGTGATGCGCCTGTCGCAGCAGTTCGCGTTCGTGCCGTTCGTGCGCGACCCGGCGCTGCTCGGGTGGATCGCCGGCCTCCTGGCCCTGTTGGCCACGCTGGTGGGGCTCGTCGGCAGCGCCATCGCCGTGTCGCACCACCTGCGCGAACGCCAGTGACCTGCCCGGCCCACCGTGACGCGGGCCAACATTCGCCCCACACGAGCCGCTGGTAGACTCTCCCCGTGCCGCGGCAGCTCCTCGCGCTCATCGCCAGCCTGACGCTGTCGTTCCTCCTCGCTCCCCTCGGCAGCGCCCAGGTCGAGCTCGACAGCTCGGAGAAGCAGGCCCTCGAGCGCGACCTACAACGCTACGAGGCCCTCCTGGACGACCGTAGGCGGGAGCTGGAGGCCATCACCGCCGCGCTGGGTCAGACCGCGGCGCAGCTCGAGAAGCGCATCGCCGAGCGCGACGCCGTGAGTAGCGAGCTGGCGGCCAAGCGCCGCGAGCGCGAGGCGCTCGTCGGGCGCATCGTCGACCTCCAGGCGCAACGCACCGAGACCGAGGGGCGTATCGACGCCCTGGGCGACCGCCTGGCGCAGATGGCGACGCGGGTGCAGGACCTCCTCCTCAGCCACTACAAGCAGCGCGGGCGGCGCCTGACCGCCTCGGTTGGCACGAGCCGAACGTTCCACGAGTTGCGCGTCAGGAACCATTACCTCGGGCTCCTCGCGCAGCAGGACGCCGACGTCATCGCCGAGCTCGACGCGGTCCTGGGCGAGCAGCGCAGCGCCAAGGCGCAGCTCGAGGCCCAGCTCGCCGAGCTCGACGCGGCCCAGGCAGCGCTCGCCCGCGCCGAGGCCGAGCTCGACGCGTCGGCGCGACGCCTCGAGCAGGTCGTGGCCGAGCTCGACGCGACCCAGGCGGGCCAGCTCATCCAGAAGCAGGCTCTGCTGGAGGAGCAGGGGCGCATCGAGCGCAGCATGGGCGACCTCAACCAGCAGCTCGCCGACGAGATCGCGCGCCTCAGGGCCGAGGAGGAGCGCGCGCGCGCCGCCGCCGCACAGTACGCGCAGGACCGCGACAAGCAGCTCGAGCTGCAGCGCCAGGCCGACGTGGCGCGCAGCCGCGCCGACGCGCTGGCGGCGCCGCTGGCGCCCCTCACCTCGGGCTTCGTGCGGCCGTTCGACGGCGCCAAGCTCGTCAGTCGCTTCGGGGAGGGGAACAACTCCTACCTGGGCATCCAGGCGCCCCTCATCAACTCCGCCGTCAGGGCGGTGCAGACGGGCCGCGTCACGGCCATCACGTACCTCGGCGCCAACCTCGGCTACATGGTGGCGCTGCAGCACGCCAACGACCTCGTGAGCATCTACGTCAACCTGCGGCAGCCGATCGTCGGACTGTTCGACACGGTCGAGCAGGGGACCGTCATCGGCTACCTCGGCGGGGGCACCCTCACCCGACCCGACGTGCTGCAGTTCTACGCCCGGCGCGAGAGCGCCGGCGGCGGCCCGTTCATCGACCCGGCGCCGCTACTCGGATGGTGACCCGGTGAGGGGTGGCGGCGGGGCGGCGGGAAGGAGGGGCGCATGATCTGCGCCTCCTGCGGCGCGGCCAACCCCGCCGGCATGCGCTTCTGCGGCATGTGCGGCGTGCGCCTCGGCAAGCAGGGCGCGGCCCGCGAGCGGCGGCGCGTGACGATGCTCTTCGTCGACATGTCGGGCTTCAGCGGCCTGACCCGCGACCTGGACCCAGAGGACCTGCGCGACCTGGCGGACGAGGTGCTCACGGTGATAACCGGCGTCGTGGAGGCGCACGACGGTTACGTCGACGCGCTCAAGGGCGACGGACTCATGGCGCTCTTCGGCGCGCCCCGCTCCCACCCCGACGACGCCTTCCGGGCCGTGCTGGCGGCCGCGGCCAGCCTCACGGCCGTCGAGGCGGTGGGCAAGGCGCGCGGCCTGCCGCTGCGCGCGCGCGCCGGCGTGAACACCGGCAGCGTCATCGCGGGGCCCGTCGGGTCGGGGCGCGTGCGCTCTTACACGGTGATGGGCAGCGCCGTGAACCTGGCGGCGCGGTTGGAGGAGGTCGCCGAGCCGGGCCAGGTCTGGGTCGGTCCCGAGACGTACCGCACGACCCGCAACCGCCTCCAGTACCGCTCGACCGGCCCCATCAGCCTGCACGGCTTCCCCGACGTGGAGGTGGCGTACGCCCTCGTGGCCCCCGGGCGGCGCCACGCCGACCCCTACTCCCACGTCCGCTTCGTCGGGCGCCGCGCCGAGCTGGCCGCGCTGACGGCGCTGCACGAGGAGGTAGCTCGCAGCGGTCGACCGCACGAGCTGTGGGTGGTGGGCGAGGCGGGGCGCGGCAAGACGCGCCTGCTGCGCGAGTTCCTGGCCGGCCTCGGCGACGGCGGCCGCGCCCTCTGGCTCGCGCCGGCGGCCGGCGAGGAGTTCGGGTTCGCGGGCCTGGGGCGCCAGCTCTTCGGGCTGCAGGACGGCGGCGACGAGCGTGGGGCGTTGCCGCGCGTGCAGCATAGGCTCGAGACCCTCCTCCCGGACGAGCCGCGCTGGCAACGGCTCATCCTCGCCAGCCTCGACCTCGCCCCCGGCACGGCCTGGAAGCGGATGGAGAGGCGCAGCGTGGACCGCACCAGCCTCGCCTGGCGCGACCTGGTGGTCGCGGTGGCGCGGGGCGGCGCGGCGCCGGGAGAGCCGGTCGCCCCGCTCGTGGTGGTCGTGGAGAACGAGCCGCGCGACCCGACGTTGCACGAGTTCCTCGCCCTGCTCCTGGCCACCGAGGCGCCGCTCCTCGTGCTGCGCACGGCGCGCCGCGCCGGCGGGCAGGGGCGCAGGGCGGAACTGCACCTGCCGGCCCTCGCGAAGGCCGAGGCCGAAGAGCTGTTGGCGGAGGTCACCGGCTCCCCCATGCGGTCGACGGTGGCGGGGTTGCTCGAGCAGGTCGGCGGGGTGCCCGCCTACGTCCTGGAGTTGGGCCGGGCCCTGTCGGTCGCCACCGAGGAGTCGTTCTCGGGCTCGCTCGCCTCGCTACTGCAGGCGCGCCTCGACATGATCGACTCCCGGCACCGACGCCTGCTCGCCTACGCGGCGCTGGCCGGCGAACTCGTGTGGGACGGCCTGCTGCGCGAGCTCGGCGGGGCATCGGCCGCCTCGGACGTGGGGGCCCTCGTGCGCGAGAACATGCTGGTGCCTCAGGTCGCCAGCTCGATCCCCGGGGAGATCGAGTACCGCTTCCAGAGCGAGCTCCTGCGAAACGGGGTCTTGCGCATGATCCCGTACGCCGACCGTCCCGTGCTGCACCTACGGATCGCCACCTGGCTCGAGCAGCACGCCCCCCTCGCGTTCTCCGCCCACACGGCCGAGCACTTCGCGGCGGGCGGGGCGCCGGAGGCGGCGTACGCGCACTACCTGGCCGCCGCCGACCTCGCGACGTCGCGCGAGGACGCGATCACCACCTACGACCTCTACGCCGAGCTCGGCGAGTTGGGGCTCCCGCCCGCGCTCGCGGCCGAGGGGGCGCTGGCCCTGGCGCAGGCCGCGATGAGCTTCGGCGACGACGCCCGCGCGCACGAGGCGCTCGTCCACGCGGCCGGACTGATCAGACAGTGCCCCCCGGAGGAGGCCGCCAACCTGCAGCTGGTGCTGGAGCAGCTGCGGAGCGACCTCGCGCTGTCGGCGTGAGGGGCCGCGGGCTGCGGGCGGCTACCCCTCGCGGCCGAACACCCTGAACCACGGCCTGAAGCTCGGCT
>JACFNR010000003.1:131560-137564 GCA_019454765.1 Trueperaceae bacterium
GCGGGCGGCTACCCCTCGCGGCCGAACACCCTGAACCACGGCCTGAAGCTCGGCTCGACCTCGACCAGGGCGCGGGCGAGCCGCCCGCGATCGGCGGCCGGGAGCGCGCCGCGCAGCTCGCGCAGGTAGTCCCAGCCGCGGCGCGGCGCCAGCTCCAGCGCGCGCTGCGTGAAGACCCCCTGGTACCAGAGGAGCTTGCCCCAGCCGGCGCGACCGCGCGGGTACTCGAAGGCGGCCAGGTCGCCCATCTCGTGCGCGGTTCCCGCCACCTGCCAGCGCGCCCAGGCGGCCAGCCGCTCGACCAGCGCCACCTGCCCCGTCTCGCGCAGCGCCTGCACGAACACGTAGGTGGCGTTGAGCTCGTCGAGCCACTTGAGGCGCGTGCGCAACCCGCTCAGGTTGCTGACGGCGTGGCCCCACTCGTGGCCGATCATCAGGTCGACGAACTCCGCCGGCTCGGCGGGCGCCCGGACGCCCGCCTTGGCCGCGGCCAGCCTCACGTCGTCGAAGCGGTGCAGGAGGCGCGGTTGGTGATCGCTCGCGGCGACCACCGTGGCGTCTCGCCCACCGACGCCGGTGCGCGTGAACGGCAGCCCGTACGGGTAGCGGCACAACCGGTGCCAATCCTTGGAGTTCGCCACGACGAGCGTGACGTTGCCCACGGGGCCGATGGCGGCTTCGGCCGCCAACTGCAGCGGCCTCAGGAACGCCTGCAGCTGCCCGGCGCGCACGCGGGCGCCGGCCGAGTGGCGGGCCGGCAGCGCGTCGTCACGGAGGGGCCGCAGGTAGACGCCCTGCAGCGCGGCCTTCGGGTTGGGGCGGTCAGGGGGTTGGGGCGGCATCTGGCGGCAGTGTAGGCGAACGGGCGCCCGGTGCCGGGCCCCGCGGTCCGCGAGGCGAGGGGTCGAGTTGCTATGTTGGTGGGCATGAGCCCGTGGGCGTGGACGGTCGGCGCGTTCGTCTTAGGCGGCGCGGCGGGTTGGCTCCTGGCCAACCTGTCGCGGCGCCGCGACCCGAGCGAGCAGCGGTTGCGGAAGATGCAGTCGACGCTCGACCGCTTCCAGGGGGACGTGGCCCAGCACTTCCAGGAGTCGGGCGAGCTGATAACGCGCCTGCGGTCGGACGTGGAACTGCTCTACCACCACCTCGAGAAGGGGGCGGCGAGCCTCACCACCGAGGACGCCGCCCAGTCGCGCCTGAGGGAACTCGAGGACACGGCGCACGGCTCGTCGGCTCCCGGCAACCACGGGCGCCACTGACGGGCCGAGGCCGGCCCCGAACTGGTCCGACCAGCGCGGTCGCCGCCCCCGGAAGTGACGAGCTTCACCTGCGCGGTAAGTGCGCTCCAGAGGCGATATTCCTCATGTTCCCCGGCTCCGAAGACGTGATAGACTTCGCGGCGACGTGAAGCGGCTCCTCCTGACCCTCCTCCTACTGTTCGCCACGGTCACCGGCGCCGCGCAGGAGCGTCACAACTACCTCGCGGTGAACGGCACCATCGTCGATCCCGCCGGCCCCTACTACTTCATCGCGCAGGGCGACAGCTCGAACGCCTTCGCGAAGGCGCAGGCGCTGGCCGACGCCATGGGCCTGACCGTCCAGTACGTCCAGGACGACAAGGTGCTCGTGTTCAGCGACGGTTCCCGCACCGCTCGCTTCCAGGCGACCTCCGACATCGCGGCCGGCCTCGTCAAGGCGGCCGGAACCGTCACGCTCGAGCCGGCCCTCGGCGGTCAGACCACTCTGGCGAGTCCGCGCGCCATCCTCGTCGACGGCGTCGCCTACGTGGCCGTCACCCCGCTGGTGACGGCGTTCGGTGGCGTCAGCGCCTGGAACGCGGAGCGGCACGTCATCACCGTCGACACGGCCGACCGGCTCGGCTACAGCGTGGGGCGCCCACGCACGGGGCTCACCGACGGCGTCTCCAGGGTCGCCATCGACATCCCGAAGTCGGCCGCCTACGAGGTGGCGGCCGGCGGCGACACGCTCCTGGTGGCGCTGCCCGGGGCTCGCGCCGAGACGCTCGCCCTCACGCTCGACGACCCGAACCTCGCGGCGGTCGAGCTCCGCAGCTCCGGCGGGCAGGTGACGCTGGTGGTGCGGCTCAAGTACGCGGTCGACCCGAAGGGCAGCGGCTACAAGGTCGCGAGCGTCGACAAGGAGAGCGCCACGACCCTGTACGTCGACTTCGCTCCCGACCTCCGGGGCGCCGCGGTGACGCCGCTGACTCCCACGCCGGCCGTGGCGGGACCCGAGCAGGTCACCCAGGCGCTCCTCACCGTCCCCGAACAGCGGCAGGTGGTCGTCATCGACGCGGGACACGGCGGCCACGACCCCGGCACCGTCGGCCACGCCACCGAGAAGCAGGTCGTGCTGGCGGTGGCCCTGCAGCTGAAGCGCCTGCTCGAGGCAGAGGGCGTGCAGGTGGTCATGACCCGCGACACGGACACGTTCATCACCCTGCAGCAACGCTCCCTGTTCGCGACGCCCGAGCGCAACGTGTTCGTCTCCATCCACGCCAACTCGGGGCCGAGCACGAACGCGTCCGGCATCGAGACGTGGGTGTTCGGCGAGCCGCTCGACCCGTCGTACATCGAGCGCGCCATCAAGGAGAACGGCGACGGGGCGGAGGGCCAGGCCCTGACCGACGAGGCGCGGCGCAGCGCCCGCGACCTGGCGGGCGACATCTTGCGCGAGGCGCAACTCAACTACTCCCTCAGCCTCGCCGAGACCGTACAGCGCAACCTCGTCAGCGCCACCGGCGCCCGCGATCGCGGCGTCAAGCGCAACCTCTTCTACGTCATCCGCACGGCGCGCATCCCCGCCATCCTCGTCGAGCTAGGCTTCACCACCAACCCCGACGAGGGCCCGCTGCTGGCCTCCAGCGCCTACCAGGCGAAGCTGGCGCAGGGCCTGGCGGACGGCCTGCTCGAGTTCCTTCGCGGCGGGGGCACCGTCGCCAACCGCTGACGACGGCCCATCCCGCGGCGCCGAGCGTCCGGGCCGGCCGGTGATAGCATGACGCCATGGCACGCCGCCCCGACAGGCCGCTCCCTAGCGCCAGGCGCGGCGCCGACGGCCCCCCCGTCGCCACGGTGACCGGCGCCGGCGGCGTGGTGTTCGACCCCGGCAACCGCGTCCTGCTCCTTCAGCACGCCAGCGGCCACTGGGTGTTCCCCAAGGGCCACGTCGAGCAGGGCGAGACGCAGCTCCAGGCCGCGCTCCGCGAGGTGGCGGAGGAGGCCGGCGTGACCGCCACCTGCGCCAAGCCGCAGCGCACCTGGACGACCTACTACCGCAACCCGCACGGGGTGCAGCGCCTCATCACCTGGTACCGCTGCGAGACCGACCACCCGGTGGTGAACGTGACCGAGGACGCGTTCCGGGGCGGGGAGTTCTGCCCGCCGGCGGAGGCGCTCGAACGCCTGACGCACCGCACCGACCGCGACCTGCTGCGGCGCATCCTCAACGAGAGCGAGCGCGGACCGTGACCACCGGCGCCACGCCGGCCGCCACCACCGCGGGGGCGCAGGGCATGCTCGGCGACACGGGCGAGCACAGCGCCGAGTGGTTGTTGGAGAACCTGCGCACCGTCCGCCAGTCGGGCACCTTGGCGCTGACCGACTCCGGCGGGACCACGCTGCTGCTGCTCGCCCGCGGCCAGGTGGAGGCCAGCTTCCGGCTGGACCAGTACGCGCAGCTCGACACGCCCAACCAACGCTTCCACCTGCACACCCATGAGCCCACGCTCACGCCGCGGCTGCCCGCCCGCTTCCCCGCCAGCCGCGCGCCGCTCATGCGGGCTCTCCCCCGCCTGTCGCCACCGCAACGGCTCACCCCGGGCGCCGTCGACCTGGCGGACCTGCTCGAGCGCCTGCACGAGGCGCGCTTCCACGGCTCCCTCAGCTACGCCACGGAGCGGGAGCGCTCCGTGGCGCTGCTGGTGGCCGGCAGCGTGCGCGCCGCGGTGCACGAGGCGGCCGGCACCGTGCACGACCGCGCCGAGGCCATGCGCGCCCTGCAGAAGGCCGGGCAGGCGCACGCCAGGGGAGCGCTCGAGCTCGACGCCTTGGCTCCCGCCGTCGTGCTGCCGCTGGCGGCGCTGGCGCTGGCGCGAACGGCGGAGGCTGACGACCGGACGTTCGACGGGCTGGAGGTGTGGGAGGGCGGCTACCGCTTCTACCGGCAGGGTCAACCGTTCCTCGAGGTCCTCGGCGCCACCGAGGGGCCGACGCGGCGCTACTCCCTGGGTGAGCAGGCCGTGGAGCGCGCGCCGGAGATCGAGCTGCCCGACGAACCGCCCGGCTGGGAGGACCGCCGCTTCACCCTCACGCTGCGCGGCCGCGACGCCCTGAACCCCATGACCGACCGCTTCATGCAGTTCCGGGCCGAACATGGCGAGCTCGGCCGGCGCGTGCTGACCGAGCTGGGCAAGGGCGACACCCTTGGCCGCACCGCCAAGGCGCTCGAGCTCGAGCTGGGCGAGCTGAAGCCGCTGCTCGAGCGCCTGGAGCGGGCGGGCACGCTGCGCGAGGTCACGGGCGGTTGAGCGCGAGGGCTAGTAGGTGCCCCGGGGCCGCCCGGCGGCGTATCCTGTGCGAGCCGTGAACGACGCGACCTACGGAACCTCCGACGAGATCTCGCTGCGCGAGCTCTACCTGATCCTCAAGCGCGGCGCCGTGGGCATCGTCCTGACGGCGTTGCTGGCGGGCGCCGCCGCCTTCATCTACCTGACGTCGCGCCCGGCCGTCTACCAGGCGAGCGCCACCGTGCAGGTGAGCTCGCCGCAACCGGCCGGAGCAGGCACCGAGGCGGCCGGCCTCGTGCCCCAGGTGAGCCTCGGCTCGCAGACGTACACCGCGCTGGCCAACGGCAGCGCCGTGCTGGCCGCGGCCTTCGGCCCCGCAGCACCCGACGCCGCCGAGTTGCGGCGCCTGGCGGGCACCCTGCAGCTCAAGTCCATCGACGCCGCCAACCAGCCGCGCGGCCACCTGACCGTCGAGCACACCGCGCGGGCCGCCACGGCGGATCTAGCCGCCGGCAACGCCAACGCCTGGGCGGCCGCCAGCGCCGCCGCCGCCAGGGCGACGCTGGGCGCGACCGTGGAGCGCTCCCTGGCGGCCGCAACCACCGAGCTCGAGGCGCGGCGAGCCGAGCTGGACGCCGCCCAGGCGCGCTGGACCGATTTCGCCAGGGACGACGCCCGCGTGTCGTTGCGGAGCCAGATCGAGCAGCTGGCCCTCCAGCAGGCCGCCACGCGCTCCCGCTTGGCCGAGCTGAACGCCAAGATCGCCGCCTCGAGCGCCCAGCAGGGGCTGCTGGCAGCCGGGATCGGCGCCCGCGAGGGGCGCACCACCGTCGTGCTGGCAGATCAGTTGCGCGCGTTGACGGACGCGGGCGTGCTCCCCGCAGCGGAGTCGGAGGCGTTACTGGCCGGCCTGGGCCAGCTCCCGCCGGGCCTTACGGTCGGCGGACAGGACCTGCTCACGCTGGTCGACCGCGCGCGGCTCGAGGGGGTGACCAGCTCCCTGACGGCACAGGTGGCCGAGCGGGCGGCGCTCGAGGACGCGGCGGAGGAGGCCGAGGCGACGGCCGCCGCCCTCCGCGACCGCCTGGCCGAGCTGGAGTCGCGCGCGGCGGAGCCGCAGGCGGCCCTGGCGTTGGCGCGGCAGGCCTACGACCGCGTGGCCGCGGCCATCCCCCTCCTCACGCTCCAGCAACGGATGATCGCCAACGCGGCCCAGGTGGTCGTCGTCGCCGCGCCGCCCCTCGAGCCGATCAACGGTGGTCGCCTGACGATAACGGCCGCCACCGTCCTGGTCGCCGCGCTGCTCGCCACGCTCGTCGTGTTCCTGCGCGCCGCCGTGGCCGCCCCGACCGCGGCCCCGCGGCCCGGGCGCCCGACCTCGACCATCGACGAGGGCAGCGGCAAGGTCACGCGTCACGACGAGGAGCTCCTCACGACGGCCGGGCGGGGCCGCTAGGGGCGCGCGGCGCGTGGCCC
>JACFNR010000003.1:137664-140792 GCA_019454765.1 Trueperaceae bacterium
CCGCGGCGAGCTGGACGTGACGGACCCGGCCGGGACCATGGCCGTGGTGGAGGCCGTCCGGCCCGGCGTCATCGTCCACGCGGCCGCGTACACGGACGTGGCCGGCGCCGAGCGCGACCGCGAGGCGTGCTGGCGGGTGAACGTGGAGGGCACCCGCAACGTGGCACGCGCCGCCGGCGTGACGGGAGCGCGGCTCGTGCACGTCTCGACCGACTACGTGTTCCACGGCGACCGCGGCAACTACCGCGAGGACGACACGCCGGGGCCCGTGCGCAACTACTACGCGCTGACCAAGCTCGTGGCGGAGGAGGCGGCGCGCGCCGCTCCCGGCGCGTTGGTGGTGCGCACCAGCTTCAGGCCGCGCGCCTGGCCGTACGAGACGGCGTTCGACGACCTGTTCACCTCGCAGGATTACGTCGACGTCATCGCGCCGATGATCGCCGCCCTGCTCGGGCACCTGGCCGAGGTGCGCTGGGCGACGCTGCACGTCGCCACGGAGCGCAAGAGCGTGTTCGAGCTGGCGCGGCGCCGCGCCCCGGCCGTGAGGCGCGCGGGCAAGGCGAGCGCCGGCGTGGCGTTACCGGACGACGTGTCGCTCGACGTGAGCCGCTACACGGCGCTGGCCGCGAGTTGGGAGGGGTGACCGGATGGTCGTGACGAGCCTCGCCATCCCCGCCGTCAAGCTGATCACGCCCACGGTGAGGCCCGACAGCCGCGGCTTCTTCCTAGAGCGCTGGAACGCCGCCGACTTCGCCGCTAACGGCCTCGACGTGGCGTTCGTGCAAGACAACCACTCCCGCTCCGTGAGGGGGGTGGTGCGTGGACTACACTTCCAGGCGGGCGCGCACGCGCAGGGGAAGCTCGTCGGGGTGGCACGCGGCGCCATCCTCGACGTGGCGGTCGACCTGCGGCCGGGCTCCCCCACCTTCGGTCGGTGGGTGAGCGCCGTGCTCGACGACGCGGAGCTGAGGCAGCTTTGGGTGCCCGCGGGCTTCGCGCACGGTTTCGCAGCGCTCACGGAGGTGGCTGACGTGCTCTACAAGACCGACAGGCCCTACGCGCCCGGCTCCGACGCGGGCGTGCGGTGGGACGACCCCGCCATCGGCGTCGACTGGGGCCTGGGCGGGGTCCCGCCCATCGTCTCGGAGCGCGACGCCGCCCTGCCGCTGCTCGCGGAGCTGCGGCGCTTCCCGGAGCCGCGGCCATGACGAGGCCGAGGGTCACCTACGTCGTCACCGGCGCGGCAGGCTTCATCGGTTCGGCGCTCGTGCGCCTCCTGGTGGCGCGCGGAAACGCGCGGGTCGTGAGCGTGGACGCGCTCACGTACGCCGCCGACCCGGAGCGCCTGCGCGCCGCCGGCGCGGGCGAGCTCCACCGCTTCGTGAAGCTAGACGTGAACGACCAGGCCGCCGTGCTCGACCTCTTGAACGAGGAGCGCCCGGCGGCAATCATCCACCTGGCGGCCGAGACGCACGTCGACCGCTCCATCGACGGCCCGGCGCAGTTCGTGACTGCCAACACGCTGGGCACCTTCCACCTGCTCGAGGCCGCGCGCCGCCACTGGGAGGGGCTCCCCGCGGCGGAGCAGGGCGCCTTCCGGCTCGTGAACGTGAGCACGGACGAGGTCTACGGCAGCCTCGGCCCGACCGGCGTCTTCGACGAGGCGAGCCCCTACGACCCGCGCTCGCCGTACAGCGCCAGCAAGGCCGGCGCCGACCACATGGCAGCCGCCTACTTCCACACCTTCGGGCTGCCGGTCATCACCACCCACGCGTCCAACAACTACGGGCCGTTCCAGTTCCCCGAGAAGCTCGTGCCCTTGGCGCTGGGCCGCGCGCTGGCCGGCGAGAGCGTGCCCATGTACGGCGACGGGGGGCAGGTGCGCGACTGGTTGCACGTCGACGACCACGCCCGCGGCCTGCTGGCGGCCGCGCAGCGGGGCGTCCCCGGCGCCACCTACCTCATGGGGGGCGCACACGAGCTCAGGAACCGCGACCTGCTCGACCAGCTGCTCGGCTGCCTCAACGAGGTGGCGCCGGGCCCGCGAGACTACCGGACCCTCGTCACGAGCGTGGCCGACAGGCCCGGGCACGACCGGCGCTACGCCGTCGACTCGAGCCGCGCCGAGCGCGAGTTGGGTTGGCGCCGCCAGGTGCCCTTCGAGGTCGGGCTGGCCGCGACGGTGCGCTGGTACGTCGACAACCAGGCGTGGGTGAGGTCGGTGGCGGAGCGGTACGACCTGCGCCGGCTCGGGTTGGGGCGCGCCGCCTCCGCCGCGGGCGGGAGCGGCGCGTGAACCGCCGCGGCATCCTCCTGGCGGGCGGCGCGGGCACGCGCCTCTACCCGGCCACGCTGGCCGTCAGCAAGCAGCTGCTGCCCGTCTACGACAAGCCGATGGTCTACTACCCCCTCAGCACCCTCATGCTGGCGGGCATGCGCGAGGTGCTGGTGATCTCCACCCCGCGCGACCTGCCCGCGTTCCGCGAGCTGCTTGGCGGCGGCGAGCGCTGGGGCATGCGCTTCGACTACGCCGTGCAGGAGCGGCCCGAGGGGATAGCGCAGGCGTTCCTGATAGGCGAGGCGTTCCTCGCAGACCGCCCCTCGGCGCTGGTGCTGGGCGACAACCTGTTCCACGGCTACGGGCTCACGGGGCTCCTTCGAGCCGCCGACGCCCGAGCCGAGGAGGCCACCGTCTTCGGCTACGCCGTCACCGACCCCGAGCGTTACGGCGTGGTGAGCTTCGACGCCGCCGGCAAGGCGACGAGCATCGAGGAGAAGCCGGCCAATCCTAAGAGCCGCTACGCGGTGACCGGCCTGTACTTCTACCCGGCCGGTGTCGCGGCCGAGGCGCGCGCGCTGAGGCCGTCGGCCCGCGGCGAGCTGGAGGTGACGGACCTCAACGTCCGCTACTTGAACCAGGGCCGCCTGCGCGTCGAGTTGATGGGGCGCGGCATGGCCTGGCTCGACACGGGCACGCACGAGAGCTACCTGCAGGCCTCCAACTTCGTGGAGACGCTGGAGGCGCGCCAGGGCCTCAAGATCGCCTGCCCCGAGGAGATCGCCTACGAGAGCGGGTGGATCGACGCGGCGCAGCTCGAGCGGCTGGCCGCGCCGATGAAGGGGAACGC
>JACFNR010000004.1:0-8591 GCA_019454765.1 Trueperaceae bacterium
CCGCGCTCACGCCCGCGTTAGCCCCCCTCCTGCTCCACCCTGTTCGTCAACTCCCCGATCCCGTCGATGGCCACGGTGACAACGTCGCCGGCCACGAGCCAGCGCCTGGGCGTGCGCCCCATGCCCACGCCGTGGGGCGTGCCGGTGAGGATCACGGTGCCGGGGAGCAGCGTGGTGCCGGCGCTGAGGAAGGCGATGAGGTCGGGGACGTCGAAGATCATGTCGTCGGCCCGCCAGTCCTGCAGCACCTCGCCGTTGATGGTGGTCTTGAGCTTGAGGGTGCTCGGGTCGGGGATCTCGTCGGCGGTCACGAGCTCCGGCCCCAGCGGGCAGAACGTGTCGAACGACTTGCCGTAGCACCACTGGCCGCCGCCCTTGGCGATCTGCCAGTCGCGGGCGCTCACGTCGTTGGCGACCGTGTAGCCGAACACGCAAGCCAGGGCGTCCTCGCGCTTCACGTCCTTGCACGCGCGGCCGATGACCACGGCGAGCTCGACCTCGTAGTCGACCTCCTGGCAGGACCTTCCCTTGGGGAGGAGGATGGCGTCGTCCGGGCCGACCACGCTGTTCACGCCCTTGTGGAACAGGACGGGGTAGGTGGGGATGGCCATGCCAGACTCGTCAGCGTGACGGCGGTAGTTGAGGCCGATGCCCAGGACGTCGGTCGGCGCCACCGGGGCGAGGCGCTTCTGAACCCGCACGGGCTCGTCGGTGACGCGGTAGCCGCCGTAGAGGTCGCCCTCTATCCTCACGGCCTCGCCCCCTGGCCTCAGGGCGGCCTGGACGACCTCGCCCCCTTCCGTCACAGCCCGGATGATCCGCATCTCTTCTCCTTCCGCGGCGGGTGGGCCGCTTGCCCCGCGCTGGCGGGGCGGGTCTCACCAGTCGCCGACGCTGCCGTCCGCGTAGAACGAACGCTGCAGCACTTCCTGCTCGAACGGGTGCTTGGCGATCTCCCGCTCGTTCAACTCGATGCCCAACCCCGGCCTCGTGTTGGGACGCACGATGCGGCCCGCGCGCTCGGTCACGAACCCCTCGCTCACCACGTCCTGGCGCCACGGCACGTCCTCGTGCACCGTCTCGCATATCACGTAGCTTGGCTGTGAGAAGCCGAACTCTAGCGACGCCGCGGTGCTGACGGGGCCCTGGGGGTTGTGGGGGGCGAGGGCGATCCGGTGCGCCTCGGCGAGCGCGGCGATGCGGCGCGCCTCGCTGAAACCGCCGCAGTGGGTGATGTCTAGCTGCGCCACGTCGCAGCCCTGAACCGCGAACAGGTCGCGGAAGGCGGCGAGGTGGGTGAGGCGCTCGCCGGTGGCGACGGGGGTGGTGAGGGCGGCGCGGATGTCGGCCAGGCCCTGCAGCGCCTCTGGCCAGCACGGCTCCTCGAAGAAGTAGAGGCCGTACGGCTCGAGCGCCTGCCCGAACCGCATGCCCATGGTCGGCGAGGGGCGGGCGTGGCAGTCGACCATGATGTCGATGTCGTCGCCCACGGCCTCGCGCATGGCGGCCACGTTCGCCTCGGCGTAACGGATGGGCTTGAGCCCCTCGAGCGGCATGGTCTCCGGCACCGCCATCGACTTGAAGGCGGTGAATCCCGCCTCCACGGCCTGCCTGGCGAGGTCGCCGAAGCGCTCCGCGTCGTCGCGGCGCGTCTCGTAGAAGTCCTCCATCTTCCCGCCGCCCAGGTGGGAGTAGGTGCGGACGTAGTCGCGCACCGGGCCGCCCCAGAGCTGGGAGCACGGCACGCCGGCGATCTTGCCGGCGATGTCCCACAGCGCTATGTCGATGCCGGCGATGGCGGTGGAGCGCACGATGCCGTTCCCGTGCCAGAAGTGCTGGCGGTACATCATCTGCCACAGGTGCTCGATGCGGCGCGGGTCCTCGCCGATGAGGAGCTGGGAGAGGTCCTCGACGGCGCCGACCACGGAGCGGGTGTGCCACTCGAGGGTGGCCTCGCCCCAGCCGAAGAGCCCGTCCTGATCGGTGATGACCTTCACGAAGACCCAGTTGCGCATGCGCGCGTTGCAGACGAGGGTCTCGATGGCCGTTATCTTCACGCGAGCCCCCGGACGACGCGCTCGGTTATCTCGAGCGTCTCGTCGATGTCGGCCTCGGTGTGGGCGAACGAGATGCTCCCCTGCTTGGTGGGGGTCGGGAAGTGGAACACGCCCTCCTCGATGAGGCGGTCGCGGTACTTCTTGTCGCGCGCCATGTCGTGGTGGAGGGCGATGTCGAGCCAGTCGCGCGGTGCGTGGTCCATGAAGTAGACGGCGAAGGCGGAGCGCTGGCGCACGATCGTGACGGGGTAGCCGCGACCGGCGAAGACGCGCTCGAGCCCCGCCTCCATGCGGGCACCCATGCGGTCGGTGTGGCCGTAGATCTCGTCGCCACGCTCGCGGAGCTTGCGGAGGGTGGCGATGGCGGCGGCCACGGGGACGGGGTGACCGTTGTAGGTGCCGGCGATGAGGACGCGCTTCTTGGGGTCGGGGTGCGCGGCGAGGCCCATGATCTCGCGCTTGCCGCCCACCACACCGAGGGGGTAGCCGTTGGCCACGGCCTTGCCGAAGGTGGAGAGGTCGGGCCGCACGCCGCAGAGGCTCTGGTAGCCGCCGAGGGCGTGGCGGAAGCCCGTCTTGACCTCGTCGAAGACGAGGACGGTGCCGTGCCGGTCGCACAGGGCGCGGAGCCCTTCCAGGTAGCCGGGCTCCGGCTTCACGATGCCGATGTTCTGGAGGATGGGCTCGAGGATCAGGACCGCGATGTCCTCGCTCTCGAGCACGGCCCTCGCGGCGGCCAGGTCGTTGAACTGGACGACGAACGTGTTCGCGCCCACGCTGCGGGGGATGCCGGTGCTCAGGGGGTGCAGGTCGAGACCGCGCCCGTCGGCGCGCGCCTTCTGCGCCTCGGCCGGGTCCATCAGGTTGAAGGCGACGTCGTCCTCCCAGCCGTTGTAGCCGCCCTGCACGAGGAGCACCCCGTCGCGGCCCGTGTGGGCGCGCGCCAGGCGGATGGCGTAGCTCGTGGCCTCGGAGCCGGTGTTGGTGACCTGCACCTGGTCGAGCGTGGGCACGCTCTCCACTATCAGCTCGGCGAGTACGCCCTCGGCCCGCGTGGTGCCGGCGCCGAAGAGGGAGGCGCCGCTGCGGATGACGTCGATCACGGCGCCGTCCACGTCCGGGTCGCCGTGGCCGAGGAAGTACGGGGCGAACGCGGCGTGGTAGTCGATGTAGCGCTTGCCGTCGGCGTCCCAGATGTGGGCACCCTTGCCGCGTTCGAAGACCTTGATGGGGTCCACCTTGCGGTTGAACGAGAAGAGGCCGCCGGGGATGTAGCGGAGGTTCCGCTCCCAGACGGCCCGGGTGGTGGCCGACATCGCTCCTGTTGTGGCTGGCTGGCTCATCTTCTCCTCCGCTGTTGTAGAGGGGGACCGCGGCTGGTGCCGTGGGCTTCGGTGGGTCGTGCCGGGCTGGGTGGTCTCAGACGAGCTGCGCGTGACGCGCGGCGGCGAGTCCCCTCCTCGTGTCGTCCACGTGCAGCCTCTTCGCGGTGCCGATCTTGTGGGCGCGGGCCGCCAGCTCGAGGACGAGCGGGTCGGTGCCGGGCGAGCGGAGCATCTCCATGATCTGGCGGTGCTCGTCGAGCGAGCCCTGCGCCCGGTCGGGCATGAGGAAGAACGCGGCGGCGCTGAGGTACGAGTCGAGCTGCCCCCACAGGGAGCGGATGCCGGTGACGAGCGGTTCGTTGTCGCAGACGGCGTAGATGGCGAAGTGGAAGGCGCGGTTGCCCTCGCTGAACGCCTCCCAGTCCTCGCGCTCCATGGCGGCGCGCATCGCCCCGTCGTGCCGCCCGAGCTCGTCCATCACCTCGTCGGCGCGGGGGAGCGCCAGCCGGGTGGCGTAGCCTTCTAGCACGGCGAGGGCCTCGAGCGTCTTCTCGACCTTCTCACCGGTGATGAGGGAGACGACGGCGCCGATGTGGGGGGTGAGGGTGACTAGGCCCTCGGACTCCAGGCGGAGGAGGGCCTCGCGCACCGGGATGGCGCTGGTGCCGATCTCCTGCGCGAGGCGGGAGACGACGATGCGTTGCCCCGGCAGGAGCTCGCCCGCGGCGATGCGCTCCTTGATAGCGTCGAAAGCGTAATCCTGCTTGGTCTTCGCCTTCATCCGGTTGGGCCTCCCCGTCGACTACTTGCATGCTAGTCTATAATCAATTATATAGGAAGACGTCGATAACCCAACGGAATCGGCGTCGGCCGGCGAGGTCGACGCGACTCCCGGAAGTGAGGTCGCTCGGATCGTGGAAGGCAAGGCAACCACATCACGCCGGCCTGGTGGAGCAGGAGAACACCTAGGCAAGTCGCCCGGATGGCGGTCAGCGCGCCCGGGCTCGAGGTCGACCCGAGGAGGTAGCGGAACATGCTGACGGTAACTAACTCGTCACCCAAGAGCGTCCACGCGCGCGCCACGCGCAGGTGGACGGCGGCGGCCATGTTGCTGGCGGCCGTGCTGTTCGGCGCGCTGGCGTTCGCGCAACCGAGCGCCAACAGGCTCGTCTTCGCCAGCAACCTCGAGCCGGGCAGCATCGACCCCTCGCTCATGAGCGGCCAGGTCAACGAGGCCGAGGTCATCGCGCAGATCTACGAGACCCTCGTCTACCTCTCCGCGGACCACGAGTTCGTGCCGGGTCTGGCCACGAGCTGGAGCGCGAGCGACGACGCCACGACCTGGACGTTCACGATCCGTCAGGGCGTCAAGTTCCATAACGGCGACCCCCTCACGGCCCAGAACGTGGCGGACCAGTTCACCTTCGCTCAGGACGCGCCCGACCTCGTCGGCGGTACCTGGGGCCGTCTCGTCGACGTGGTCAAGAGCGTGGCCGTGAACGGGAACGACGTCGTGGTCACCCTCAACACCCCGCGGCCTGACTTCCTCGTCGAGCTCGCCGGACCCTCCTTCTCCATCTCCAACATCGCCTACGTCAAAGCGGTCGGGCGCGAGGCGGGTTACCAGCCCGTCGGCACCGGGCCGTTCGTCTTCAAGGAGTGGGTGAACGGCAGCCACATCACCCTCGTCAGGAACCCCGACTGGACCTGGGGCTCCTCGCTCATCTCCGACGGCGGCCCCGCCAAGCTGGACGAAGTCGTGTTCCGCTTCATCCCCGAGGCGCAGACGCGCCTCGCGACCCTCGAGTCGGGCGAGACGCAGTTCGTCGACCTCGTGCCGTTCGGCGACATCGTGCGCCTCCGCGACTCCGACGCGTTCGCGGTGACCGGCTTCCAGCTCCCCGGCATGCCGCAGATGAACTACCTCAACACGTCCATCGCCCCCACCAACGAGCTGGCGGTGCGGCAGGCCATCAACTACGCCGTCGACAAGCAGGCCATCGTCGACACCGTCTACTTCGGCATGACCGAGCCGGCCTACGGTCCGCTCTCCAACGTCTTCCCCGAGTACGACCCGTCGCTCGAGAGCATGTACCCGTTCGACCCCGAGAAGGCCGAGCAGCTCCTCACCGACGCCGGCTGGGTCGACGCGAACGGCGACGGCGTGCGCGAGAAGGACGGCAAGCCGCTCCAGGTCGTGCTCGTCGAGAACAAGGGCTGGAACGACTGGGTCTACCTCATGCAGGCGTACCTGCAGGACGTGGGCTTCGACGCCAGCGTCCTCACCACGCAGGGCCCCTCCAACACGGCGGCCATCGCCTCCGGTGAGTACGCCGTGCCCGCCATGGGCGACGTCTTCGCCACGGCCTCGCTCATGACCAAGGATTGGAACAGGGCCGGCTACGGGACCTTCCCGAGCAGCCACTTCTGGGAGGGCCCCGAGCTCGACGACATGCTCTACGCCGCCGAGGTCGAGACGAACCCCGAGGAGCGCATCGCCAAGTACCGCGAGATCCAGCAGTTCATCATGAAGGAGGCGCTGATGGTGCCGATCTTCGAGCTGTACTTCTACGCGGCTCACGACAAGGCGCTCGTCGACTTCGTGGTCGACGGCACCGGCTACTACAAGTACTTCGGCAAGGCGCGCTACGCGAACTGACGCCTGAGCGGCGCGCGACGGGGGAGCCGGCCATCCGGCTCCCCCGCGCCGTCGCCTAGGACTACCCAGAGACGAGGCCGATGTTCGGATTCCTGGCGAGGCGGATCATCTGGACGGTACCCGTGCTGCTGGGTATCTGCGTCGTCGTGTTCCTCGTCGTCGCGCTCATCCCGGGCGACGCCGTGGGCGCCATGATGGCCCAGGTGAAGCTGCCTCCCGAGCAGATGGCCGTGCTCAGGCGCCAGCTGGGCCTCGATCAGTCGATCCCGGTGAGGCTGTGGCATTACCTCACCGACCTGGCCCGCCTCGACCTGGGGCGGTCGTTCTTCGGCTACCACCCCGTCGGCAAGCTCATCAAGGACAACTTCCCCGCCACCTTGCAGCTCACGGTGGCGGCCATGTTCGTGGCCACCCTCATCGGGCTGCCGTTCGGCATCCTCGCGGCCGTCAAGCACAACACGGCCTACGACCTGGGCGGCATGACCATCGCGCTGCTGGGGATCAGCGTCCCGGGCTTCTGGCTCGGGCTCATGATGATCCAGCTCTTCTCCGTGCAGCTCGGTTGGCTCCCCATCACGGGGCGGGGCGGGCTGTTGCCCCTGATCATGCCGGCGGTCGCCCTGGGCGTCGCCGAGTCGGCCGTCCTCGCGCGGCTCACGCGCGCCAGCCTCCTCGAGGTCATGCGCGAGGACTACGTGCGCACGGCCCGCGCGAAGGGGCTCGCGCCACGCAAGGTCATCTTCCGCCACGCCCTGCGCGGCGCCCTCATCCCCGTGTTGACCATGTTCGGCATGCAGTTCGGCACGCTCATCGGGGGCGCCGTGATCATCGAGAACGTCTTCGCCCGCCAGGGCCTCGGCACGCTCGTGACCAACGCCGTCATCAACCGCGACGCGCCCGTGGTGCAGGGCGTCGTCCTCGTGGCGGCCACCATGTACGTGCTGGTCAACCTGATCGTCGACGCGCTCTACGCCTTCATAGACCCGAGGATCCGCTACTGATGCCAGGCACCACCGCCCGGAAGTCGCGCACGCCGCTCGCCGAGACGTTCAGGCGGCTGCGGCGCACGCCGAGCTTCGTGGCCGGCGCCACCCTTATGACCGTGCTGGTGGCACTCGTGCTGCTGGCGCCGGTGCTCACCAAGTACAACCCCGTCAAGGTGAGCCCGCGCGACAGGCTCCAACCGCCCAGCGCCGAGCACGTCTTCGGCACGGACCAGTACGGCCGCGACGTACTCGCCCGGGTGCTCCACGGCGGCGGCCTCTCGCTGCCCATGGGCGTGATCCCCGTGGCGCTGTCCGCCATCGCGGGCACGCTGCTCGGGCTACTCGCGGGCTACTCGCGCGGCTGGCTCGACGTCTTCATCATGCGGATCGTCGACGTCTGGGTGGCCTTCCCCGCCATCCTCCTGGCCATGGCCGTGGTGACCATCCTCGGCACCGGCCTGACAAACATCATGATCGCCCTCGGCATCGCCTGGGTGCCCTATTACGCCCGCATGGTGCGCGGCTCCGTCCTGGAGGCGCGCGAACGCGTCTACGTCGACGCCACGCGGGCCCTCGGCAGCAGGTCCCGCCGCATCGTCCTGCGCCATATCTTGCCCAACATCCTCACGCCGGTCATGGTCATGTCGTCCATGGGGGTGGCCAACGCCATCCTCGCCGGCGCGGCCCTCAACTTCCTGGGGCTGGGCGCTCAGGCGCCCGCGCCCGAGTGGGGCGCCATCTTGGCCGACGGACGGCAGTTCATCCGGCAGGCGTGGTGGCTCGGGGTCTTCCCCGGGACCGCCATCGCCCTGACCGTGCTGGCCGCCAACCTCCTTGGCGACGGGCTGCGCGACGCCCTCGACCCCAAGCTGAAGGTATGAACCTCACCACCGTGGTCCCCGGCGTTCATCGCCTCGACACGACCGTGACGGGCACGCGCATGCCGCTGGCCCTCTACCTCCTGGACGGTGGCTCGGGCGGCTGGCTCCTCACGGACACGGGCTGCCGCGGACAGGTCTCGTCGCTCGTGCTCCCGGCCCTCGCCGAACTGGCCCCCGCCGCCCGCGTGGGCACCGGCGTCATCTGCCACGCGCACGCCGACCACTTCGGCGGGAACGCCGAGCTCCTCGCCGCCAACCCCGGCTGCCGCCTCCTCGCGCACGAGGCCGACGCCGCCTGGGCCCGCGACCCGGACTGGCACATCGCCGACGCCTACGGGGCGTTGGCGCCCGACTTCGTCACCTCCGAGGCGGACCGAGCCTGGCTCAGGGGCCTACTCGGACCCCCCACGCCCGTCGGGGCGGTGCGCGACGGCGACGTCGTCGCCGTCGGCTCGCGCCGGCTCGAGGTCGTCCACCTGCCGGGCCACTCGCCCGGGCACATCGGGCTCTGGGACGAGGGCGAGGGCCTGCTGCTCGCCTCAGACGCCGTCCTCGGCGACGGCCAGTACGCCGGCGGGGAGCTGGCGGGCGTCCCCTCGTACCTAGACGTCGGCTGGTACCTCGGCAGCATCGAGCGGATCCGCCGGCTGGCGCCGCGCGTTCTCGCGACGGCGCACTTCCCC
>JACFNR010000004.1:8691-14648 GCA_019454765.1 Trueperaceae bacterium
GCGGTGGAAGGGATGAACGGGTGGTCGAGGACGTGAAGGAGGGACTGGCGTGGCAACCATGACGGGCGAGTTCGCCGGCAAGGTCGCGCTCGTGACGGGCGCGGCGTCGGGCATCGGGCGCGCCGTGGCCGAACGGTTCGCGGCGCGTGGAGCGGCGGTCGCGGTCGTCGACCTCAGCGCCGCCGGCGCGGAGGCGGTCGCGGCCGAGATCGCGCGGCTCGGCGGCACGGCGAGGGCGTACGCGGCCGACGTGGCGAACGAAGCGAGCGTGACGGCGGCGGTGGCGGCCGTGGCCGCCGAGCTCGGGCGCATCGACCACGTGGTGAACAGCGCCGGGGTCTCCCTGCCCACGCCACTCGACGAGCTCAGCGAGGCCACCTACGCGGCGACGCTGGACGTGGACCTGGGCGGCATCTACCGGGTCTGCCGCGCCGCCGCGCCGTACCTCCGCGCGGCGGGCGAGGCCGCCATCGTGAACATCTCCTCGGTCATGGCCTGGTACTCGGCGCCCGGCTACGTGGCGTACAGCGCGGCCAAGGCCGGCGTGATCGGCATGACGCGCGCCCTCGCG
The DNA here is from genome assembly GCA_019454765.1 of Trueperaceae bacterium. Classification (NCBI taxonomy): domain Bacteria; kingdom Thermotogati; phylum Deinococcota; class Deinococci; order Trueperales; family Trueperaceae; species Trueperaceae bacterium. Next base: position 9,263 of record JACFNR010000004.1, read on the forward strand.
CTCGAGCTCGGCCCCGCCGTGCGGGCCAACGCCATCTGCCCGGGCTTCATCGACACGGCCATATGGCACAGGAACCTCGCCGAGATGGAGCCCGCCGCCGCCGAGGCGTACGCGGAGCGCGTGCGCGCCCGCCACCCGGTGGGCCGGCGCGGGCTCCCCGAGGACATCGCCGCCGCCACCACCTTCCTCTGCTCGCGGGACGCCGCCTTCATCACCGGCACCGAGCTGGTGGTGGACGGCGGCGTGACCATGGACGCGCTCGCCCAGGAGGGCCGCTACTGACGAGCGGGGGCCGTCGGCCCCGGAGGCATGGCGCCGTCAGCCCCGCGCCAGCAGCTCCTCGATGGCCCCCTTGGCGGCGGCCGTGACGGCCTCCAGGCAGCCGCGGGCCAGCGGCGTCTGCCAGACCTCGTACATGTCGACGTCGTAGAGGGCGCTGGGCGGCAGGTAGCCGATGGAGCCGTTGGTGACGTTCATGACGACCACGGCCAGGTCCGGGAAGGCGGCGCGCAGGTCCGTCTGGAGGCTGGAGAACCCCTCGCCCTCTTGCCCCACGAAGACGCACGACCCGAGGCGCCAGACCCAGATCTTGAACGGGTAGGTGGCCGCGTCGCCGAGCGTCTTGCGCAGGCGGGCCTTACGCTGGGCGCGCTCCCTCTGGTACGGCTCGGTGGCCCGTTCCAGCTCGGCCAGTATCTCCGGCAGGGGCGGGTAGTCGGGCTTGATGGGGAGGTCGACGGTGACCTGCAGGGCGTGCGCGGGCGCTGCGGGCGCCGCTGCCTCGTGCGGCAGCCAGACGGCGAGGGGCGCGCCCGACTCGACGATGCGGTCGAACGCCAGCTCCTGGCCGTGCGCGGGCATTCCGAGGAGGGCCGAGAGGGCGGCGAGGCCGAGGCGCCGACCGTGGCCGTCCGCCACGGCGACGTCGCCCACGTACTGGTGGGCCGGCGCGAGCTCGCCGCAGGCCCCCAACAGGAAGACGCACGGCGCCCCAAGCGTGCCGGCCTCGACGGTCGCGCGGGCCTCGCCCACGTAGTCGGGCGACAGGAGTTCGTTCTCCCAGGCGAGGGTGGTGGGGTGGCAGGCGTAGTTGAGGAGGGTGGCGATGACCTCGCCTTCGCTGTCTGTGACGCGGCCCACGAGGACCGTGTCGTCGGCCGGCCCGTCGGGGTTGTAGCCGGTCACGTAGCGGTTCCGCTCCGGGTCGGGGCGGCTCCGGTTGGTGGCGAGGTCGCAGCGACCCGTCGCGAAGCGCAGCTCGCCCGCCACCTCGCTCGCCAGGGCCTGCTTGGCGGCCTTGACGATCTTCTCCCGCAGCGCCTTCAGGTTGGGGATCACGTGTTCGCCGCCCGGGCGGTTGGCGTTCTCGCTCTCGAGCGACGGACCGCTGTGCGTGTGGGACAGGTTGATCATCACGCGGGCCTCGCTCAAGCCGAGACCCTCGAGCACCGCCTGGCGGACGAAGGCCTCGTCGCTGCCCGACTGCCACCAGCCGCCGTCCACCCCTACCAGCACCAGCGGCGCCTCGTCCGCGCTCCCCCGCATGGTGAGGACGTTGGCGTAGAACGGCCGATGGACGCCCGTGGGGGTGTCGCGCAGGCCCGCGCCCCAGCTGCGGAAGTAGATGCCGGCCGGAGGCGTCACGTCCTGGCTGCCCACGCCGAAGAACCCCCTCACGCGCGTGCTGGGCGCGACCATGGTCAGCGGTACGTCTCGAGGGATCATCTGCACGCTCCTACTCTCTCGCTGGGCGGGTGCCCTGGCCGTACCGGGGCGCGGTCGATGCGCTGACCTCCAAGCCGGCTTTCGATAATATAAGACATATCATCCTTGCCTCGGCGCCCCGGACCTCGTTCCTGGTGAGCCCCGCAGGCCGGGCGACGGGCGGAGAGACGTGGAGATCGCCGGCGTTCGCGCGCGGACCGTGGTCGTGCCCTTGGAGCGACCCGTCAGGACCAGCAACCTCGTCGTCACGGAGCGGAGCTACGTCCTGGTCGAGGTGACCACGGTGGACGGGATAGCCGGACACGGCTTCGGCTTCACCCGCGGCGGCCTGGTGGCGGAGACCGTGGAGCGGAACCTGGCGCCGCTCCTCCTCGGGGAGGACGCCGGCCGGGTCGAGGAGCTCTGGCGGAAGATGTACGCCGGCACGCGCTACCTGGGCCGCAAGGGGCTGCTCATGCGCGCCATCAGCGCCGTCGACCTTGCCCTCTGGGACGCCAAGGCCAAGAGCCTGGGCGCGCCCGTCTGGGCGCTCGTCGGCGGGGCGAGGGCGAGCGTGCCCGTTCACGTGGCCGGCGGCTACTACGGACCCGCCACGGACCCGGCTGACGTGGCGGCCGAGTTCGCCGCCTACCGCGAGGCGGGCTACGCGGGGGCGAAGCTGAACGTGGGCGGGTTGCCCTTCGAGGAGGACATGGCCAGGGTGCGCGCCGCCCACGACGCCCTAGGGGACGAGGTCGGCCTGGCGGTCGACTTCAACGGGGCCCTCACCGACGCGCGGACGGCCGAGCGCTGGTCAGCCGCCCTCGCCGAGCTAGACGTGAGCTTCATGGAGGAACCGTTCCTCATGGACGACAGACCGTCGTTGACGGGCTTCGCGCGCCGCTCGCGTGTGCCGGTCGCCATGGGGGAGGACGAGTCGGGCCGTTGGGCGTTCGCCGAGCTCATCGGCATGGGCGCCATGGACATCGTGCGCCACGACGTGACCATCGTGGGCGGTCTCTCGGAGTGGCTCAAGGTCACGGGCCTGGCCCTCGCGAACAACCTGCGGCTCTTCCCGCACTGGTTCCCCGAGTACCACGTGCACCTGGCGGCGGCGTTCACCGAGTGCATGGGCGTGGAGGTGGTCGCGCGTGAGAGCGGGATCATGGGCACCGAGAAGCTGATCCGCAACCCCGTCGTGGCCGAGGGCGGCCACGCGCGGGCGCCGAGCGCGCCCGGCTGGGGCATCGAGTGGGACTTAGGCGCGATAGAGAGGTACTCGGCATGAGTGACGGCACGGTGGGTTCTGGCAAGGACGGCGGCGCGCTCGCCGGGCGCGTCGCGCTCGTCACGGGGGCGGCGCGCGGCATAGGGCTGGCGGTGGCCGAGGCGCTGGCCGCCGCGGGCGCGCTGCTCGAGGTGAGCGACATAGACGGCGTCGCCGCGCAGGCAGCGGCGGCGACGCTCGGGCGCGGGGCGGTGGGAGCGGCCGTTGACGTCTCGGCTAGCGCTCAGGTGAGCGCCTGGGTGGCCGACGTGGCGGCCCGCCGCGGCCGCGTCGACGTCCTCGTCAACAACGCGGGGATCCAGCTCAACCGCGCCTTCGTCGACCTCAGCGACGACGACTGGCGGCGCGTGGTCGGCACCGACCTCGACGGGGCGTTCTACTGCAGCCGCGAGGCCGGCCGGGTGATGCTCGCCCAGGGCAAGGGCGCCATCGTGAACATCTGCTCCGTGGCCGCCTCGTTCGGGATGCCCAGGCGGGTGCCGTACGGCGTCTCCAAGGCGGCGGTGGCCGCCCTCACGCGCGGGCTCGGCGCCGAGTGGGCGCCGGCCGGGGTGCGCGTCAACGCCGTGGCCCCGGGCTACGTGGAGACCGACCTGGTGCGCCACGCCTTCGAGAGCGGCCACATCGACGAGGCCGAGATCCTCGCCAAGATCCCCATGGGGCGCCTGGCGCAGCCGCGCAGCATCGCCGACGCGGTCGTCTTCCTCGCCTCCGACGCCGCCGACTACCTCACCGGCCAGACCATCTTCGTAGATGGCGGCTTCGCCATCTACAAGTGAGCGCCCCCTCAGGAGGAGCCATGACCCAGCTCCGTGCCGGCTTCGGCCGGGCCGTGATCACTCCCAGCCTCGCCGTGCCGCACGCCGGCTGGGGCGCCCAGACGCACCTGCTGGCGGACGGCGTCCACCGCGACCTGCACGTGAGCGTGCTCGTGCTCGCGGAGGAGGGCGGCTCGAGCGAGGTGCTGGTCGAGTTCGACCTCGTGGGCCTCTACGCCTTGGACGCCCGCATCCGCGAGGCCGTGGCCCGCGAGGTCGGCGTGCCGCCGACTTCCGTGCGCGTCTCCGCCACCCACAACCACGCGAACCCCGTCATGTGGGAGAACTGGATCGGTGGGCGGCCCGAGGCCGTGGCCGAGTACCGGGCCGGCCTCCCGACCGCGGCCGCCGGCGCGGCGCGTGCCGCCAAGCTGGCGCTCCGCCCGGTGCGGATGGCCGCCGGCGTGGGACGGAGCGACATCGGCCGCAACCGGCGGCAGAAGGTGACCGAGCCGGACGGCAGCACGCGCGTGATCGTGGGCGTGGACGAGAGGGGCGTCACCGACCCTGCCGTCACGGTCGTGCGGTTCGACGAGCTCGACGGCGCGCCTTACGCGGCCGTCCTCGGTTACGCCTGCCACGCCACGACCCTGGGACCCGACAACCGGCTGCACAGCCCCGACTACCCCGGGGTGGCGAAGGCGGTGTTCGAGGCGGCGACCGGCGCTTCGAGCATCTTCCTGCAGGGGGCGGCGGGCAACGTGGGCCCGCGGCACGGCTTCGTTGCCGACATCGCCGTGGTCGAGCGGCTCGGTGCCGCGTTGGGGTTGGAAGCCGCGCGCGTGTTCACCGAGCTCGAGACGCGGCCGGTGGAACTCGTCTTCGACCGCGCCCGCGAGTCGGGCGCCACCCTCGGCATGTGGGTGGAGCGGAGTGTGCCGGAAAGGCCCGCGCGGCTCGTGGCGCGACGCGAGATGGTGGCCTTGCCGCTCCGGCCGCAACCCCCGGTCGAGGAGGCGCAGGCGGAGTACGAACGTTGGCAGGCCGAGCTGACGCGAGTGACCGGCGACGGGTCGGACGCGAGCGTGGTCGAGGCGACGATGTTCCGCGCCCGCCGCGCCCAGATGGCGGTCGGCCGCGCGACCACCTACGGCGGCCGCAGCACCATGGACGTGACCATCGAGCTCCTGCGCCTCGGCGACGTGGCCATCGTGGGGTGCAACGGCGAACCGTTCTGCGAGATCGGGCTCGCCATCAAGGCGGCGTCGCCGTTCCGTGTCACGTTCTTCGGCGGTTACACGGGTGAGGCCCTCGGCTACATCCCCTGGCCCAGCGCCTACGAGGAGGGCGGCTACGAGGTGGAGACGAGCCCCTACTCGCCCGACGCCGCGCCCAGGCTGGTGGCCGCCGTGACGGAGGCGTTGGAGCGCCTGGCCGCCGGGTGACAGCCCGCCGGTTGGCAGCCCGCGGGTTGGCAGCCCGCGGGTGAGCGACCGCGGGTTGACCGACCCCGCGCCGACCGACCACGGGTTGCTAGGGGGCTAGTGACCGTGCCCGGCGCGCCCCGGCATCAGGTCACGCCAGGTAGTCGTGCACGACGCGGCCGAACGGGAGCGTGAAGTCGGCGCGCCAGTGG
>JACFNR010000004.1:14748-21090 GCA_019454765.1 Trueperaceae bacterium
CAGGTAGTCGTGCACGACGCGGCCGAACGGGAGCGTGAAGTCGGCGCGCCAGTGGTAGGCGTCGCCCACCTCCACGACGGGCAGACGGTGGAGCGGGAACTGGGCGTTCGGGCGCAGCTCCACGGTGGCGGGACCCACGTGGCACTCGTGGACGACCACGTCCTGCAGCGTGCGGGCCGTCAGTTGCCGGATGGCCGTCTCGCCCGTCACGTGCGGCACGACCTTGTAGTTGAGGTTCGTGGCGAAAGGCACGAGCGCGAGGAGGTCGGCCAGCGCGCCGCGCCGCGGCTTGTACGGCGTGGTGGCGGTGACCACGTCGATGCCGTTCCGCGCCGCCACCCCCACCAGCAGGTCGCCGCGCGCCTCCAGGCTGGGCGCGCCGAGCTTCTTGGGCTGACCGTAGACCTCGCGGCCGGTCGCCAGGCCGCCGTCGGTGGTGAGCATGAGGAGGGGAGAGAACGCGCCCCGTACGTCCGTGCCTGGCAGGAGCGCGTCGAGCTGCACGGCGAACTCGCGGTGAGGGCCGAACCAGTCCGGGTCGTGCATGACGTAGAAGTGGAGCAACACCACGTCGCTGGCGGCCTCGAGGGGCGCCGGTAGGAACTCCCGCATGGCCCGGGGGTCGGTCCGGTACCAGACCGACAGGACCTCGGTGTTCCTGAAGACGATCGGGAACTCCGGCACGAGCGGGGCTCCCATGGGCGTTGAGTAGGGGTCCGTCATCGACTGAGCCACCCTCCGTCGACCACGAGCGTGGTGCCGTGGACGAAGCTAGATGCGTCTGAGGCGAGGTAAACGGCGGCGCCCGCCAGCTCGTCGGCGGCGCCCCACCTGCCGGCCGGCACGCGCGCCAGCAGCTCGGCCGAGCGGCGCGGGTCGTGCTTGAGGTCGTGCAGCAGGTCGGTGTCGATGTAGCCGGGGGCTATCGCGTTCACGTTGACGCCGCGCCCCGCCCACTCGTTGGCGAGGGCGCGGGTGAGCCCTACGAGGGCGTGGCGCGAGGCGGCGTAGGCCGGCACGGTGAAGCCGCCCTGGAACGCCAGCACCGAGGCGACGTTGATGATCTTGCCGTGCCTGCGCTCGAGCATCGGCGCAGCGAGACGTTGCGAGAGCAGGAAGACGGAGCGGGTGGACAGGTCGGCGACCTCGTCCCAGTCGGCGGCCGTCCATTCCAGGGCTGGCTTGCGCACGAACGTGCCGGCGTTGTTGACGAGGATGTCGACGGCGCCGCAGCGCTCGAGCGCCTCCGCGGCCAGGGCCGCGATGCCTGCCTCGGTCGTGAGGTCGCCCACCAGGCTGACTGCCTCGCCGCCGGCCGCAGCGATGGCGGCCGCCGTGGCGCCCAGGTTGTCCGACCGCCCCACCAGGCAGACGCGTGCACCGGCCCGCGCTAGCGCGACCGCCATGGCGGCGCCCAGGCCGCGGCTGGCGCCGGTGACCAGCGCCGTGCGGCCGTGCAGGCCGAAGAGCTCGCTCAGGTAGGCGGCGCTGGCGGGCTCGCGGGCCGCGGGCGTAGTGGTGGCCACCGCCCCGGGCACCGCCTGCTCGTCGCTCCTCCGGGTCATGACACCGCCTCCGCCACTGGGTCGCCCGTAAGCGGGACCTCGTAACGCTGGAAGGTGGCGGACCCCTCGGGGCCCACCGAGACGAGGGTGTACTGCAGGGGCCGGATCACGAACTCGGGTGCCTCGGTGCCGGCGAACTGGAAGCAGGTGGACCGCGTGCCGATCACGGGGACCCCACCCACCTCCGTCGCGGCCGAGGCGTGGGCGTGGCCGAAGAGCACGGCGGCCACCTGCTCGGGCCGGCAGCGCGCCCACAGACGCTCGATGCCCGGGGGCAGCATGGTGTCGAGCCACGACACGCCCACCGGCACCGGATGGTGGTGCAGCACGATCACCACCCGATCGTGCTCGCTCAGCACGGCGTCGAGGTGCGCGAGGGAGGCCTCACGCAGGTCGCCGGCGCGCCCGCCTACGCCCAGGTCGAGGTGCGCGAACGCCACCCCACCGTGTTCCCAGCGGAGGTCGAGCGGCTCGCGCAGGGGCGTGGCGGGGAAGAGGTTGCGCAGCCAGGCGGCCCGCGGGTCGTGGTTGCCGGGCACGAGGTAGAGGGGCAGGTTCTCGAACCCTGGCCGCCGCAGCGTGAGGGGCCCGGGGGCGGCCGCCGTCCGGTCAGGCGCCACGCCGAGCAGGCCGCGCGCGAAGGCGTACTCCTCGTCGGTGCCCGCGTCCACCAGGTCGCCGGTGCTGAGGACGAAGTCGGCGCCGTGCGCGCCGGCCGCGGCGATGGCGGTGAGGAGCCGCTCGAGTGCCCAGGCCGTGGCGTAACCGCGGTTGACCGCGTCTGCCGAGGCGCCCAGGTGATGGTCGGTGATGTGGATGAGGCGGAGGGTCATGCCACGCTCCCGTCGGCGGCCACGCGGTTCACGGCTCCGGAGGACCGGAACGCGCTGGCGACCAGGGCGAGCTCGAGCGACGCACCCGGCGCCAACCGCAGCAGCGGCGCGCCCGACGCGTAGCTGGCGGGGAAGGTCGATTGCGGCTCCAGCGCCACCGTGTAGGCCCTCCCGTACCAGGGCGCGGCCCGCGCCCCGCGGTAGTTCTGCCAGTAGAGGAGGTAGGGGAGCACGCCGGCCGGCCAGCGGCAGGCGAACCCCACGCCCTCGCCGGGCTCGACCAGCGCGAACCAACCCTCCTCGAAGTCGGTCAGGTACGCCCAGTCGTGGGCCCGAAGGTCGGGACCGCCGACCTCGCTCAGGTCGAGGGTGCCGCCGTCGACCATCCGCACCAGGGGCCAGGCGGAGCGCTGGTCTGGGGCCAGGCGGCTCGTGACGTCGTGGTGGTGCGAGCTGGTGAGGACGGTGCGGGCGTCGGTGTATACCCGGCAGCCCTCCTTGAGGAACGGGGCGCCGAAGGCGGGGTGGTGGCCCCACATGAAGGCCACGTCGACCTCGCCCAGGTTGGTGGCGCGCTCGTCGATGAAGAGCGTCGGCGCGTCGTCCCTCAGCGTCATGGTGCGCTCGAGCCGGAAGGGACTCAGCACGGTGGCCACCTCGAAGGCGACCGTCACCTCGGTGGGTGTGTCGGTCAGCACCCGCCACGTCCACGGCAGGCGGCAGACCTCGCCGTGTACGCCGATCCGGGCGCCGTGGAAGTCGGCGGCGTCGCCGCAGACGGGGAACAGCTCCTGCCAGCCCCCATGGTAGCGCAGCAGGAACTCCGCGCCGGGGGTGTGCGCCACCGGCTCGAGCGAGCCGGCCGGGCGGAGCGGCCAGGGGCTGCGCCACAGGAAGTCGGTGTCCGTCGGCTTGTGCACGAACTCGACGATGTCGGCCCCGAGCCCGGGCAGGACGGTGACGCGCAGCCGCCGGTTCTCGAGCGTCACGACCTCGTGACCCAGCGTCCGGGACGTGCTCCAGCGGCAACCGTGATGGCGTGACCCGAGCATCGTCGCCTCCGGTGGGCCGGGCCTCAGGCCTCGGCCGTGAACTCGATCTCGACGCGCGCGCCGAGCGCGAGGGCGCTCACCTGGACGGTCGTCTTGGGCGGCGCGTGCTCCCCGAAGTGGCGCTGGTAGACCTCGTTCATGGAGGCCCACTCGCCTAGGTCGGTCATGTAGATCGTCACCCGCACCACGCGGCTCAGGCTCGTGCCGGCGGCGGCGAGGATGACCCGCGCGTTCAGGAACACCTGCTCGGTCTGGCTGCTCACGTCGCTTCCGGCGAGGGCTCCGGTTGCCGGGTCGACGCCGACCTGGCCCGCGAGGTAGACGGTGGCCGGCGAGTTCGAGACGGCCGCCTGACTGAAGGTGGGGTTCTGAGGAGGGCAGTCCGGCGGGTTGACGAGGCGCATGTGGCTAGCTCCTTCGGTGGGTACGTAGATAATATATAATCTTTGCCCCTTAGGGCATCGTTGAGCACTGCCGCCGGCGACGTTGCCGCCTTCTGAACCCGCCCGAACCGGAGATCCACGGGCTTCACCTGTTCGACCATCACGAAGCCCGTGACGGACAGGCCCTCGGGGAGCGCGACGTGTGGCGGGAAGCCGCGGTCGGTGCTCGTGATCGGGCATGCGATGCAGAGGCCGGTGCGCTGGTTGAAGACGTCGTTACTTACCACGAGCGCAGGACGCCGCCCGCGCTGCTCATGTCCAGCCTGTGCGTCGAAGTCGAGGTAGACGATGTCGCCATTACGGGGGACGTAGTCGGCCGCTCACCATTCCTCGCGGGGGCCACGCGCTCTCCAGTCGTACTCACCGACCTGGTGATCATCTCCACCTGCGGGGAGGAGGACGGAGAGGTCGTGACGACCGCGGCGGGGGTTCGCGGCCCTGACCGTCAGCGCGCCCGCCTTGACGGTGATGGAGACCTCGTCGCCGACGACGATGTCCACCTGGGAAAGCGGTTCCTCGCTGAGGCGGATGCCCTGGCTGTTGCCCCACCGCTGCACCTTCGTGGTCATGCTCGCGCCTCCTGTGGCTACACGAAGTGTAGCCGTGGGAGGCCAGGTTCCGGTCCGTCGCCCACGGGTTTGCCAACTGGCTGGTCCGGCGCCTTCGCTCGTCAAGCCCGGCCAGAAGGAACCATGCGAGGCGTACCGCGTGAGCCGCGTGACGGCGCGCCAGGCCATCAAGAACCTGGTCGACGGCGGCTTCCTCACCCGCAAGGCCGGGCGCGGCCCGTTCATGAAAACCCCGCTCCTCGCGGCGGGTGAGCGCGGGCTCCGCTCGTTCAGCGAGGACGTGCGCGACCTGAGCCTCTGCCCCGGCTCGGTGCTGCTCGGGCCCGGCGTCGATCCCGCCGACAACACCGAGCCGGGGCGCCTCGCCCTCGAGCCCTCAGACACGGGGAAGGTGCGAGCATGTCAACCCTTCACGTAAGCAAGCTCGCCGCCATCACCGAGAAGGCCGCCGCCGCCAACGAGGACGCCTTCGAGGAGGCGTCGACCGCCACGGCCTACTCCCTCGCCGCCGGTGGCCTCGTCCACCTCTACGGCTCCGGCCACTCCGGCTCCAACTCGTCGGGCATAGACACCGCGCTCTACGCCAAGAAGCGCGGCCTCACCGTGGTGGCCATAACCGCCAAGGCCAACATGGACAAGCCCGCCACCCACAGCTCCGGCAAGCGCCTGCCGCACGCCTCCGACATCGTGATCGACACCGGCGCGCCCGTCGAGGACGCCATCGTCCCCATCGAGGGCTGGTCCCGCCCCGTCTCCGGCTCCTCCACCGTGCTCGCCATGATCATGATGCACGAGCTCGTCTCCAGGACCGCCCAGAAGCTCGCGGCGCGTGGGCTAGAGCTGCCCGTCTTCGCGTCGCCCACCATCCCCGGCGTGACGCTGCACGACACCGACGTGATCTACGGCGTGTACCGCGAACGGATGATCGAGGCGCAGCGGAAGCACCTGCCGGAGTTCAAGAGGGTGATGGCTGGGGAGGGGTGAGGGGCGCGCCGGGGGTCACTCGGCCGAGGGCACCAACCGAGCTACTCCGGGGAACCGCGCGAAGTCGTTGTCGAAGCTGACGACCGTGGCGCCGTACTGGATCGCCAGAGCGGCCAGGTGCGCATCGTTCACCAGGTTGCCGCCACGGCCGGTGGCGTCCAGCAACGCACGCATACGTCGGGGGTGTTCCCGGTCGGGTTCCGGGGTAATCACGTTGGCGCGACCGAGCCAGACCTCCACGATGCCCAGCGCTTGGCCGACCGTTAGGGGTCTCTCGTAGACCGCCGCATGAGTGATCAGCCTGACGAAGGCGAGCAAGCAGATCCAGGGGATGAGCACTGCCTCCCGCTGGTCGGACAAGGCGGCGTCGAGCCAGCGCTTCGCGGCTTGGTGGTGAGCGGCTCCGCCGTCCACGGCGTAGAGCAAGACGTTGGCGTCGACGATGGTCACTTGCCGAGTACAGTCTTGCCAAGAAGCGCTTCGTCTTCGAGTTCACCCGCCAGTTGAAGTGCTCGTTCGACTGGCAGTCTCGCGGCGCCCAGGTCGAACACTGGCGTGCTGAAGGGCTCGACCGGTGCGTCTGGGCCGAGGCCACGCACGATAGCCGAGTTGACGACTTCCTTGAACGAGAGCCCGCGTTCGCGCATCGCCTTCTGCACCAGCATCGCCGCCTCGGGGGTCAGGGTGACGGTCGTTCGCATGCGTGCATCATGACATCAAGTGCCTAGGCGTCATGATGCACGCGCTTCATGCGGCTCGTCTGCACCTCGCCATGACCCTAGCCGGCGAGAGAACCGCGTTCCTTCCGGAGCCTCACGGTCGCAGCAGCGACCGTGGCGAGGTTGTCATCGGTTACGGCGAACCCGAGAAGGTAGTTCTTGACCCCGATCTCAAGT
>JACFNR010000004.1:21190-79779 GCA_019454765.1 Trueperaceae bacterium
GTTGTCATCGGTTACGGCGAACCCGAGAAGGTAGTTCTTGACCCCGATCTCAAGTAGAGCGAGAAGGTCGCTCGGACCACGCCATGGAGCCCGAACTAGCTATCGCGGCTTCGGTCGAGACCTTGCGTATCGCGATCGGGTAGATGTCTGCCGGGAGGCTCTGGCCGCGCGGGTAGCGGTCACCGTTCGCCCCACACCACCCGCGCCAACTCCCGCCACGGCGTGACGCGCACACCGAGCCGGTCCTGGCTCGCGTCGCCGCCGTACACGAGGTACCGCTCCCAATCGTTCTCCGGTAGTCCGGTCAGGTGCCGCATGAACTCCGCCTGCACCGTCTGACCGGCCTTGGCCTCAACGGCGATGCCCCGTGGGTGCCCTGGGATCAGCACGTCGATCTCGGCGCCGCGGACCTCGCGGTAGTGGTGGAGGTCGGCGGTGAGGCCGCGGTTCAGGTGCCACTTGAGCAGTTCTCCCGCCACGAAGGTCTCGAAGATCGCGCCCCGCAGCGGGTGGTTGGTCAGCTGGGCGGGGTCGGAGATCCCGAGCAGGGCGCAGGCCAGGCCGGTGTCGACGAAGTGCAGCTTGGGGCGCTTGACGAGTCGCTTGGTCACGTTCGGGTGCCAGGCGGGGAGCTGGAAGACGAGGTGGCTCGCCTCGAGCACGCCCAGCCAGGCGCGCGCGGTGTTGTGTGACACGCCGGCGTCGGCGCCCAGTTGGCTGAGGTTCACCTCCTGCGCCGTGCGGCCGGCGCTGAGACGCACGAGGCGGGTGAACGCGCTGAGGTCGCTTACCTGCGTGAGCTGACGGACGTCGCGCTGCACGTAGGTCGTGATGTAGTCCTGCAGCCACCGGTAGTGAGGTATCCCGGCCACCAGCGGCCGGGGGTAACCGCCCTGGACCAGGACCTCGTCCAGCGAAGCGTGGCGGGGTCGCGCAGCGAACCGCTCCTCGAGGGAGAAGGGGAGCAGCACGAGCATCGCCGTCCGGCCGGCCAACGACTGGCTGACCGTCGTGGTGAGGTTCAGGTTCTCCGAGCCCGAGATGATGAAGCGCCCCGGCGTGGGGTCCTCGTCGACCAGTTCTTGCAGGTAGCTGAACAGCTCCGGCACGCGTTGTGCCTCGTCGAAGATCGCACCGGCCGCGTGCTGGCTCAAGAAGCCGCGGGGATCGGAGGTGGCGAACTCCCGGTTGTCGAGGGGTTCGAGGGAGACGTACGCGTGCTCCGGGAACGTGGCTCGGCACAGCGTCGTCTTGCCGGATTGGCGCGGCCCGGTGACCGTGACGACCGGGTACTGCGCCGCGGAGGCCAGGAGGGGCCCAGCGAGCGTCCGCGGGACGAACTCGGCCATGCACCGATTGTAAATCAGATTGACAGATGGTGCAAACCGGCGAGTCGCCGTGTCGTCACCGGCATCATCTCGTCCGCGGATCGAACGCGTCCCTCAGCCAGTTCCCGAGGAATATCAGGCTGAGCGACAAGAGGGTGATGGCCACCCCCGGGAAGGTCGCCAGCCACCAGGCGGTCGACACGTACTGCTGACCCTGCGAGAGGAGTTGGCCCCACGTGAGGGTGGGGGGTTGCACGCCGAAGCCGAGGTAGCTGAGGGTCGACTCGATGATTATCGTCGAGGACGCCTTGAGGGTGCCGAGCGCGATGACGCTGCCCATGATGTTGGGCAGCACGTGGCGGACGGCGGTGACGCCCTCGCGTTGGCCGAGCGCGCGCGACGCCTCGATGTACTCGCGGTTGCCGATGGAGAGCACCTCGCTGCGGATGATGCGCGCGGTGGTCGTCCAGCCGAGGAGGCCGATGACGGCGATCAGGAGCGGCAGGCTGGGGCCGGCGAGCGCCATGATCGTCAGGTAGAGGATGTAGTTGGGCACGGAGACGATGATGTCGACGAGGCGCATGATGGCCGTGTCCCACGCGCCCCTGAAGAAGCCCGACACCACGCCGAGGGCGACGCCCACGAGCATCGCCAGGCTCGTGGCGGCGAAGGCGACGAGGACGGCCACGCGGCTGCCGTAGAGCACGCGCGACGCGAGGTCGCGACCGAGCTGGTCGGTGCCCAGGGGGTACGCGCGGCTGCCTCCTTCCAGCCAGAAGGGCGGCAGGAGCCGCGCCCGCAGGTTCTGCTGCAGCGGGTCGTGAGGCGCGAGCACGGGCGCCAGCAGGGCCATGAGCAGGAACGCGAGCAGGATGATCATGCCCGTCACGGCCAGCGGGTTGCGGTGGATGCCGCGGAGCTGCCTCACTGGTAGCGGATCCTCGGGTCGATGATGGTGTAGAGCAGGTCGACGACCAGGTTGGCGAAGATGACGAGGACGGCGGAGAAGATGACCACGGCCTGGATGAGCGCCATGTCGCGCCCGCCGAGGCCGTTGATGAACAGGAGGCCCATGCCCGGCCAGGCGAAGATGCGCTCCACCACGACCGAGCCGCCCAGGAGGCTGGGGACGGCGAGGCCGAGGAGGGTCACGTAACCCAGCGCCGCGTTGCGCAGCGCGTGCTTGAGCAAGACGGTGCGGCGCGCCAGGCCCTTGGCGTGCGCGGTGCGCACGTAGTCCTGCTGCAGGGCCTCGATGAGGCCCGAGCGCATGAGGCGCGTCTGGAGGGCGGCCATGGAGGTGCCCAGGGTGAGGGCGGGCAGGACGAGGTTGCGCCAGCTGCCGCTGCCCGACACGGGCAGCCAGCCGAGCCGCACGCTGAACAGCAGGATGAGCATCACGCCGAGCCAGAAGTTGGGCATGGCGTCGCCGATCACGGAGTAGACGTTCACGACGGTGTCGGGCAGCTTGTTGCGCTTGACGGCGGCGAGGATGCCGCCAGGCAACGAGATCAGCACGGCGACGAGCAGGGCGGCGGCGGCCAGCGTGGCCGTGGCAGGCAGGCGCTCGAGCAGCAACGCCAGGGCGGGGCGGTTCTGGTAGATGAACGACTGGCCGAAGTCGCCCCTGGCGACGTTGCCCAGGAAGACGAGGTACTGGACGGGCAGGGGGCTGTCGAGGCCGAGGTGCCGCCTGATGGCGGCCTCCTGCTCGGGGGTGATGACGGCGCTATCGGCGGCGTCGCTCCCCAGGTAGGCGGCGATGGGGTCGCCCGACAGGCGCAGCGTCACGAAGACGAGGAGGGTGATCCCCACGAGCGTGGGGATCACCTGCAGGAGCCGCCTGAGGACGTAACCGGTCATCGCTTGCCTGGGCCGCCTACTGGGCCGGGGTGGTCTCCGCCAGCACGATCAGCGAGTCGGCGCGCGGCGTGAACGAGACGCGGTTGCTGACCCCGACGAAGGAGGCGTTGCTGTAGAGGTAGTACTGGGGGCGCTGCTCGAGGAGGATCTCGGTCGCCTGGCGCAGCAGCTCGGCGCGCTTGGCGTCGTCGAACTCCTCGTTGGCGGCCTCGACGAGGCGGGTGTACTCCTCGTCGCACCAGTGGCTGCGCTTGGCGTGCACGCCGTTGGGGCAGGTGAGGTCGACGAGGGAGTTGCCGTAGTCGAACGACGAGTCGCTCGAGGCGCCGAACGCGACGTTGGTGAAGTCGCCGGGCTGCCAGTAGCGGCTGTTCCACACGCTGCTCTCGAACAGCTCGATGCTGGTGTTCACGCCGACGTCCGCGAGCATGGCGGCCACCAGGTCGGCGAGGTCGGCGTGGCTCGTGTTGCCCATGAGGGTGAGGGTCAGCGCGCCGTCCGCGTAGCCGGCCTCGCCCAAGAGGCGGCGGGCCTCCGCCGGGTCGTAGAGGTAGGCGTCGTAGTACTCGAGCGGCGAGAACGACGTCTCGGGCGACACGCGGGCGCGCACCGGCACCCCGGCGCCGTCGGTGAGGATCTCGGCGAGGAGCGCGTCGTCGACGGCGTAGTCGACGGCGGCCCGCACGAGCGGGTCGGCGGTCGGCTGCCCGGTGGAGACGTTGAAGGTGATGTACTGCGTGCTGTTGCCGCCCACGTGCTCGACGCGCGCGCCGCTGGCGCCCTGGATGCGGCCGACCTCGGCCACCTTGACGTTGGTCACGATGTCGACGCCGCCCGTGAGGAGCTCGCTGACGGCAGTGGAGTTCTCGGGGATCACGCGGAAGACGGCGCGGTCGAAGGCGGCGCGCCCGCCCCAGTAGTCGGCGAACGCCTCGAGGACGAGCCTGTCGTCGGTGCGGTACTCGACGAAGCGGTAGGGGCCGGTGCCGATGGGGGCGAGGGCGGCCTGCTCGACGCCGACGGCCTCGTAGTAGTGCCGGGGGATCACGCTGGCGCCGTTGCGGCTGAGGGCGCTGAGGAAGGTGGGGTCGGGTCCGTCGGTGTGGAACACGACCTCGTGGTCGTTCACGACCTCGACGTCGGTGATGTTCTTGTAGTACGAGTGGCGCACCAGGAGCTCGTCCTTGGCCACGCGCTCGAACGTGAACTCGACGTCGGCGGCCGTGAACGGCGTGCCGTCGTGCCACTTGACGCCCTCGCGCAGCTGAACGCGCCAGGCGCTGCCGCCCACCGGCTCCCACGCCGTGGCGAGGGCCGGCTGGAAGGCGCCGGTGGCGTCCTTGAAGATGAGGTAGTCGAACAGGTTGATGTAGATGCCGGAGGCCACGGCGCGGTTGTTGTTCTGCGGGTCGAACCCCGGCGGGCCCTCGGGCACCGCGATCGTCACGGTGCTCTGGGCAGCGGCCAGGGCCAGGCCCATCAGCAGGGCCGTCGTCGTCAACAGGGTGCGGAATCTCATGGTGCTTCTCCCGTAGCTTCGTTCCACGTCACGGCTGCTTCGCTTCCGCCGGCGCGCCGTCAAGCGCCGACGAAGACCCCGTTCTCCGCGAAGATCTCGCCGTCGAGCGAGATCCGCCCCCCGCCACGTAGGTCCTTGATGAGGTCCCAATGGAGGGCGCTGTCGTTCAGCCCCCCGGTCTGTGGGTAGCTCTTGCCGAGCGCCAGGTGCACGGTGCCGGCCGTCTTCTCGTCGAAGAGGGTGGCGCCGAGGAAGCGCGTCATGCGTTCGTTGCCGCCGATGCCGAGCTCGCCGACCACGCGCGCGCCCGCGTCGACGGCCAACCGGCGCGTCAGCGTGGCCTCGCCCTCGACGGCGGTGGCCCGCTCGAGCCGACCGCGGTCGAACTCGAGCGTCACGCCCGCGACGCGCTCCGGGAAGTTGTAGCTGGGCACGTCGAAGCGGATGACGCCGTGCGCCGACGTCTCGACCGGGCTCGTGTACATCTCGCCGCTGGGAACGTTGCGGCGACCGTAGCTGTTCACCCAGCCGCGCCCGGCCGTGCTCAGGGTGAGGTCGGTGCCGTCGCCCTCGATCCGCACCGTCCGGGCCGCGCGCAGCCGCGCGAGCAGCGCCTCCTGGCGGTCGCGCAGCGCGTGGAAGCCGACCACCGGGTCGGGGTCGTCCAAGTGGAGGAGGCCCGCGTAGTAGTCGGCGAGCTGCGCCTCCGACATGCCGGCGCGAGCCGCGAGCGCCACGTCGGGCAGGTAGGTGGAGGTCTTGCGGAGCGTCATGCGCAACTGGCGCACGGTGGCGCTCGGCTCCGGCCGGTCGGCCGGCGCGGCCGCCACGGTGCGGAGGCTGACGTAGCCCGTGAGGCGGCGCCAGAGCGCCTCGTCGGTCGCGGCCCCTCGCGGGTCGTCCAGGTCGACGAGCAGCGCCTCCGCTCCGCGCGCGCCGAGCGCCTCGGCGACCGACCGGCCCACCGCGGCGGTCGCCGCCACGACCTCCACCAGCACCAGGTCGCCGGCGGCGGCCTCCTGGCAGAAGCCGGCGACGAGGTTCGCGAAGGCGGCGCGGCGTTCCGGGGTCATCAGACGTCGAGCCTCCCGGCGTCCATGACGACGCGGCCGTCCACCGTGATGGTTGGGTCGTGCAGCACGAAGTCGTAGTGGCACTTGGCCTTCACGTCGCCGCCGAGGGTGTAGCTGCTGCCGATGCCGAAATGGCAGGTGGTCGCCACGCCCTCGTCGTCGAGCATGCGGCCCGTGAGGCGGCAGCTCGGGTTCATGCCGATGCCCAACTCGGCGAGGTGGTAGACGTTCGGGTCGGCCAGGGCCTCCCAGGCGGCCCGCACGGTGTCGGCGGCGGCGCCACCCTCGATGCTGACGACGCGGCCTTCCTCCACCGTGAGCGTGACGGGTTCCGTCAGGAGCCCGATGCCGAGGTAGGGGATGCTGGCGTCGCACACGATGACGCCGCTGCCCGTGACGGGGGAGACCGGCGCCTCGATGTCGGGGATGGGGTGGAACGTGCCCGGCCGCACCACGCCGGTCTTGGCGTGGGGGGTGCCGAGGCGACCGCGGATGTCGAGGGTCATGTCGGTGCCGGCCGCGCTCGTCACCCGGACGGTGGAGCCCTCGTCCCAGACGCGCGCCATGCGCATGACCTGCGGTTCGATGGCGCGGAAGTCGGCCTCGATGCCGCCGCCTTCCAGCATCTCGGGCACCCACTGGGTGAGCGCGGCCACCCGGGCGCCGGCGGCGCAGGCCGCCTTGGTGGCCTCGGTGTGCGTGAGCGACACCTGCACGGCCGTGAAGATCACGTCGGACGCGAGCATGGCGGCCGCCACGGGCGGCGCGGCCTCGCCGGAGTCGGTCTTGGCGCTGTCGGTGAGCAGCACCGTGGCCACAGCGCCGACCTCGCGCAGCGCCTGGGCGAGCGCCCTGCCGATGAGGGGGTCCGTGGCCGTGTCGATGACCACCAGGCCCTGCTCGCCCGCCTTCACGTCGGTGCAATGCGAGACGAGCCGGCGCGCGCCGTACATGTACTTCTCTTCGACCATGGTGGATGCTCCCACCTTGGCATCAACGTTGTCAATCTTGATTGACTGTCAAGATGTTGCTAGCCTGGTCGTCACCATGGCCGAGACCTCGAGCGACTACATGACAGCCACTGAGGCCGCCGACTTCCTCGGCGTGTCGAAGGCGACGCTCTACTCCTACGTCAGCCGCGGCATGCTCGCCTCGCTGGAGCTCGAGCCAGGCGCCCGCCACCGCAGCTACCGCAGGGCGGACCTCGCCGCCCTCAAGCACCGCAGCACCTTCAGGAAGAACCCCGACCTCGCCGCCACCGAGGTGATCGAGTTCGGCACGCCCATCCTCGCCACGGCCATCTCGCAGATCACCGAGGCGGAGCACTCGTACCGCGGCGTCAGCTCGCGCGAGCTGGCAAGGCTCTACTCGTTCGAGCAGGTGGCGGAGTACCTGTGGACGGGCGAGCCCGCGGCCGCGCCCAACGGCGCGCCGCTGCCCCCACCCAGGGACGTGTGGCGCCGGCCCATCGACCCCGGGTTCGGCGGCAGGCCGCGCGTCGCCCTCAGCCCCGTAGAGCGGCTGCAGGCCGTGCTCCCCCTCATGGAGAAGGACGACCTGCACGCCTACGGGGTCAAGCCGGCGGTCCTGTTGCCCGCCGCCGCGCGCATCGTGCTGCAGCTGGCCGCGTTCGCCAGCGGCACCCGCTACGGCGGCTCGCTGGCCGGCACGCTGGCGGATGCCTGGGGCGCGGACGCCGCCAAGCTGGACGCCCTCCTCGTACTGGTCGCAGATCACGAGCTGAACATCGCGACCTTCACGGCCCGCTGCGCCGCCAGCGCCGGCGCCAGCATCTACCAGGCCGTCCTCGCGGGCCTGGCGGCGCTGCAGGGGTACAAGCACCTGTACGGGCAGGTGGCCGAGGCACGGGCGTTCTTCGCCGAGGTGGTCGCCGAGGGCGGTCCGGCGCCCGTCGTGAGGCGTTACCTGCGCCAGCGCGGCGTGGTGCCCGGCTTCCACAACCCGTACCGGCGGCTCTACGCGGGCAACGACCCGCGGGTGGCGGCGCTGGTCGAGCTCCTCGCCGACTCGCCCCGCTACCCGCTCCTCCGCGAGACCCTAGACGTGGCGGAGGCCGCGACCGGCGAGCACCCGCGCGTCGACTTCGCCCTCGCCGTCGCGGAGCCGCTCCTCGAGCTGCCGGAGGACGCCATCTTCAGCCTCATCGCCCTGGGGCGCACGGCCGGCATGATCGCGCACGTGTTCGAGCAGTACGCCTCCGAGCGCGTCATCCGGCCGCGCGCGCGCTACGTGCCGCGCGTGGGGTGAGGGCGGCGGGCCCGCGCTGGCGTCACCACGGCCGCGCTCGTGCCATCTATACTCCGCTCAGCATGCCGAGGCCGACGGTTCCCCGCGCCCCCGAGCGGAGCACGCGGTGAGCCTCGACGGCCGCACCGTCTTCGTGATGGGGGTCGGCTTCCTGGCCGTCACCACCCTCACCCTGGCGCTGTTGGTGCGGACCCTCCCGCGAGACACCCGCCGCAGCGCGCTCGTCGGCGCGTTCGCCAGCGCGACGCTCGCGCTCTCCTGGACGCTGATAGCGCTCGAAGGTCACGTGCCGGAGGCGGTTTCGGTCGTGGGCGCCAACCTGCTCTACCTGGTCGCCATGGCGCTCGTCTACCAGAGCGTGCGCCTACTGGACGGCGAGCCAGCCGGGTCGGGCGTCTACCTGCGCGTCGTCGCCCCCACCATGCTGATCGTCGTCGCGGCGCGTTACGTGGTGGACCTGTACGAGGTGCGCGTCATCGCGATGTCGGTGGCGCTCGCCCTGCTCCTGGCACTCGCCTCGCGGCGGCTGTTCACGGCCGCGCCCGGAGCCCCGCCCAACCCCGGCAGGCGCGCGGCGGCCTACTGGCTGGCCACGTCGGCGGCGGTGCTGCTCGCGAGGGTGGTGATCACCGCGGCGCAGGGCGGCGCGAGGCCGCTGTTCGGCGACGACGCCGTGCCAGGCCTGCTGGTCGCGGGCAGCGTCGTCGTCGCCCTGGGCGCGGTGTTCGCCTACTTCCTGCTGTTCAGCGGCCGCGTCACGGCCGAACTGGCGCTGCAGGCCCACCTCGACCCCCTCACCGAGGTCCTGAACCGCCGCGGCTTCGAGGAGCGCGCGCGGCAGGAGCTCAAGCGCGCAGCCAGGTCGGGCACGGCCGTCAGCCTCCTCATGGTCGACGCCAACGAGTTCAAGCGCATCAACGACGGTTGGGGCCACCAGGCCGGCGACGAGGCGCTACGCGCGATAGCGAACGGCATCCGCGCGCAGGTGCGCCCCTACGACCTGGTCGCGCGCCTCGGCGGCGACGAGTTCGTGGTCCTCCTCCCCGGCCTAGACGCGCAGAGCGCCGCCGACCTGGTGACGCGCCTGCGCGCCTCCGTGGCCGCTCAACCCACCTCGCACGGCGGCGGCCTCGACGTGAGCATCGGTCGCGCCAGCCTGACCCCCGGCGTGAGGAGCCGCGAGGAGGCGGAGCCCGACGTGGACGAGGCGCTGCGGGCGCTGCTTGGCGCGGCGGACAAGGACCTTTATGGGGTCAAGCACACGCGTTACTAATAAGTAGTGGGCGTGTGCCCTGACCACGGGCGTAGGGCCGCGCGCCCAGCGGGCGTCTACGCTGCTAGGTGCCTGGCGCCTGGGGAACGCGGACACGGGTGGCCGTCGGCCGGACCCGACCGCGCCCGTCAGCCCCGCTGGGCAGTCGCGGCGTCGCCGAAGATGAACGCGTAATCGCCCGCGAACACGCGCCCGAAGAGGCCGCGGATCATGATGAGGATCGTCTCGTCGTAGGGCGCCCGGTACTCCTCGAGCAGCTCGTAGGTGTTGGGGTCACGCACCTCGCCGACGAGCGTGCCCTTGCTGACCACCTTACCGAGCCGTTCGAAGCCGATGGCCGGCACGAATACCCCGCCCTGGAGGTGCCTGGCCAGCTTGCGATCCCCGATGACGACCTGCCGCGGGTTCTGCGTCGGAGCGCCCTCCAGCATGCCCAACGCGCGCATGACGTTGTGCACCCCGGCGACGGAGCGGTCCAACACCGCCTGGGAGCCGCTGGTGACGGCGCCACCCAGCATGGCCACGACGGCCGGTATGCCCATCGACTCCGCCAGTTCCGAGATGGAACTGATGGCGTCCGGGTCGGTGCGAGTGATGGAGAGGTAGTCGGAGCCGAACGCCTTGGAGAGTTCGAGGATCTTGGGGGCGACCGGCCCGCCGCTCTGCTTGACGAGCGTGTAGTCGATGGCGCTCTCCAGCCCGCCGCTATGGAAGTCGATCAACGCGTCGAGGTGCGGCAGGTACTGCTTGGCGATGACGTGCGCCATCTGCGCCACGAGCGAGCCCGTCGGTGAGCCGGGGAAGACGACGTTCAGGTTCACGGCGTCCGTGGTCATCCCGATGCCGGTCAGGCGCGTGAACGTCTCGAACGCCACGGGGTTGCATACGGGGAGGCCGAGGACGGCGCCGCTCAGGGTGGCCGGGTCGAGATTGTCCATGACCTCGTGGATGGTCCTTATCGCGAACGCCTCGTCGCCGTGTGAACCGGACTCCAGCCCAAGCACGGGGCCCGGCTTCAGGCCGACGACCGCCCGCACGACCAGCCCAAGGGTGTCGCCCCGCGGCATTCGAGCGACCGGGAGGGTCACGAACTTGCTCTCGCCGGGGCGGATGGTGGTTCCGGCAACGGTAATCGGTTCCATGTTCAACGCTCCTTGGTTACCTTTCGGCACGGGTCGGTTCAGTTCTTGATGCGCGGGTCGAGCCTGTCTCGCAGGCCATCGCCGATCAGGTTGATGGCCAGGACGGTGAGCATGATCGCTAGGCCGGGCAGCGTCGCCGGCCACCAGGCGATGAGTAGGTAGGTGCGGCCGTCGGCGAGGCTGGCGCCCCACGACGGCGTGGTGGCACCGACTCCGAGCCCCAGGAACGACAGGGTCGCCTCCGAGACGATGGCCGTGGCCACCCGAGACGAAGCGATGACGATTATCGAGGAGAAGATGTTGGGAAGGACGTGCCGCAGCATCACGCGCCACGGGCCGGCCGCCAGGGCCTGCGAGGCTTCCACGAACTCGCGCTCCTTCAGCCCCAGCACCTTGGCGCGCGCCACGCGGGCGTACGGCACCCAGCTCGTGAAGCCGAGCACGAGTATCACGTTGGTGAGGCCCGGGCCCGTCAGGGCCATGACCACGAGGGCCAAGACGAGGAACGGGAAGGCGAGGAAGACGTCGACGATCCGCATCACGATCGAATCGAAGACGCCGCCGAGGTAACCCGACACCAGTCCCAGGAGCGTCCCGAAGCTGCCGCCGATCATGACCACGGTGAGGCCCACGACCAGGGAGACGCGTGCGCCGTAGATCAGCCTGGACAGGATGTCGCGCCCCAGGCCGTCGGTTCCGAGCAAGAAGCGTGGGTCGCCTCCCAACCACGACGGTGGCTTCAGGCGCATGATCAACGTCTGTAGGCCGGGGTCCTGAGGCGCCAACCACTGAGCGGCCACGGCGCATACGACCGGGACCACCAGCAACGCGGCTCCGATGCTGAGCATCTTGTTGCGCGCGAGGGTCCGCCTTAGGCGCGAGCGGGGTCGGGCGTCAGTCATAGCGGATCCTCGGGTCGAGGAACCCGTAGGCGATGTCGACGACGAGGTTGATGCTGACGAAGAAGACCGCGAAGAGCACCACCGCGGCCTGGACGACGGGGTAGTCGCGGTTGGATATCGATTGGATCATCAAGCGCCCGACGCCCGGCCACGCGAACACCGTCTCGACCACGACCGAGCCGCCCAGCAGCGCACCGAACTGCAGGCCCAACATGGTGACGGTGGGGATGAGGGCGTTCTTGAGGGTGTGGTGCCATACCACCGCCCGCGGGCTCGCGCCCTTGGCCTTCGCGGTCCGCACGAAGTCCTGGGTGAGCGTCTCCAGCACGTCGGTGCGGATAAGTCGCTGGATGATGGCGACCATGCTGGCGCCGAGGGTGAATGCTGGCATGACCAGGCTAGGGAACCCGTTGCGGCCCGAGATCGGGAACCACTTGAGTTGAACCCCGAAGATAAGGATGAGCATGAGGCCCAGCCAGAAGTTCGGCATCGACATGCCCAGTAGCGAGACCGAACTGAGTCCGATGTCGATGGCCGAGTTGCGGCGCAGGGCGGCGGCTATGCCAAGGGGGACGCCGACCGCTACGGCGAACGCGAGTGCGATGAGCGAGAGCTCCAGGGTGGCGCCGAGACGGGAGACTACGCTTCCCATGGCGTCCTGCCCGCCGTAGTACGACACGCCGAAGTCGCCCTGCAGCGCGTTCGTGACGAACAGCCACAACTGCACCGGTAGTGGCTGGTCGATGCCGATAGACCGGCGGATCTCCTGCAACTGCGTCGGGGTTATGGCCGTGTCCGGAGGGATCAACATCACGGCCGGGTCGCCGAGCAGCCGGAGCAGGAGGAAGACCGTGACCAACACGCCCAGGAGCGTGGGCACGGCTAGAGCGATGCGGCGGAGGGCGTACGTCAGCATCGGGAGGGCGACGGTTGACCGATCGTGGGTGCCCGCACCGGCCGGTGGTGCGGGCACCCACGACGGGCGTCAGTCGTTGAGGCTGGCCCCGTAGAAGTAGAGGCGTTCGTCGATCCGGGGCTGCCAGTTCACACGGTTCGAGAGCCCGTAGATCGCGTCGAGGTAGTACATGAAGATGTGGGTCGCCTGCTCCTTGACGCGCTCCTGCAGCTCGCCGTAGATGCGGGCCCGGTCGGCCTGGTCGAGGTTGAAGCGCGCCGCGATGATCATCTCGTCGGTGACGGGGTCGCTGTTGAACGAGCCGGTGCCCTTGGTGTGGAAGAGGCCGTAGAACACGCCGTCGGGGTCGTTGTCCCAGGTCTTCCACTGCCAACGAATCATTGGTGCGGCGGTCCGGTCGCCGTAGACCAGAGTCCGCATCACGCCGTACTCGTTGACCCTGAGGTTGACGTTGATGCCGACCTGACCGAGGTAGGCCACGATGGCCTGCGCGACCTCGAGGTTGTTGGTGCCGCCGACCGACGGCGTGATGTCGAAGTCGATGGAGAAGCCGTCAGCGTAGCCGGCTTCCGCCAGCAGTTCCTTGGCCTTGGCGGGGTCGTAGGGGTAGGGCTCCACGTCGGGGTTGAAGCCCAGGACGAACGGATGGACGACGGTGGCGTAGCGGTGAGCGTAGCCCGAGAGAAGGGTGCTGATGATCGTGTCGAAGTCGATGGCGTAGTTCATGGCCTGCCGCACGCGCAGGTCCTGAAGCGGGCTCTCGACGTCCGTCCGCAGGATGATGACCTCGTTGATCGGGCTGACCCTGGTCACAACCTGAGCGGTCTTGCTTGCCTTCACCAGGTCGATGAACTCGGGCTGGAGGCCCGTGACGACGTCGACGCCCCCGGCGAGCAGCTCAGAGACGCGCGACGACGCTTCGGGGATGGCGCGGAACACGAGCCGCTTGATCGCGGGCGCGCCCAGGTAGTAGTCCTCGTTCGCTTCGAGCACGATGCGGTCGGCGGCTATCCACTCTACGAACTTGAAGGGGCCGCTCCCGATCGGGTGGCGGTTGAAGTCGTCGCTCTTAGGGTTGCCGAGCATGCTCGGCGGAGCGATGAAGAAGTTCTTCATGCGGGCCGGCAGCAACGGGTCGGGGGCGACCGTGGTGATCTCGAACTGGTACTCGCCCGTCTTGCGCCACTCCTTGAACACGTCGAACGAGTAGCTGGCTCGCGGCTCGTTCGGATCGCTCATGCGCTCCAGGTTGGCGATGACGACGTCGGCGTTGAACACCTCGCCGTTATGGAACTTGACGCCTTGCTGCAGGTTGAACCGCCAGGTCGTGTCGCTGACGGCCTCCCAAGAGGAGGCGAGTGACGGCGACAGGTTGCCGTCGGCGTCCAGCCTGGTGATGCCATCGAACAGGGCCATGAGGACGTGGGCAGAGTTGCCGGGTGCACGATGCGGGTCGAGGTGGTCGCCCAGGGCGTCGACCGCCACCACGAGTTCGCCCGGGTTGGCCGCCAACGCGTTCGGCGCCACCAAGAGCAAGAGCGAGGCGAGCACCGCTAGGATGGTTCTCTTCATTCTTGTTCCCTCCTACCGCCACAGTTAGACGCCGTCCGCTGTTACGCCGGTGAGTGCTCTGGTGCTGGAAGGCCAGGCCGCAGACGCCGGCGGCTGGCAGGGATGCGACGAGCGGGTCACGACCCGGACGTAACGGCTTGAGACCTCCGAGTCGGACTATATGGTCACCCGCTGCTCATTGTCAACGGTCGGCTGTCGACCGTGTACACTGATGCCAGACCGCGCTGCCGGATGGCCGACCCCGCGCCTTCCCATGCGTACCCGCCTCAAGGAGGAAGCAGCATGCCCATCAGGCCTGAAACAGTGTCGTTCCTCGGCAGACAGCTCTTCGCCGCACCCGTGCGTGCGGGGCGCGACGCCGAGCAGCTCGATAACAAGGTCGCGGCGGCCCTCACGGCGATGGAAGCGCACGACACCCCGCAGACCCGCGTCCGCCTGATCGCCGCCCTGCGCGAGGCGGGCCGCTACCGCATGGCTATCGCCCGCGCGACGGCGGGGCTGCGGCGCTGGCCCAACGACGCCACGCTGCTCACGGAGCGTGGCCACACCTACGTGAACGTACGAGCCATAGGCGCCGCGCTCGCCGACCTGGAGGAAGCCGTCCGCCTCGCCCCCAGGTCGACCGAGGCCTGGTATCACCTAGGCCTCGCGCTATGGTTCTCACAGCGCTACGACGACGCGGCCCGTGCCTTCGCGAAGACGGCGGAGGTCACGCCGAGCGCCTCCACGCGGCTGGCCGCACGTACCTGGCAGTACACGGCCCTGCGGCGTGGCGGCGACACGGCGGCCGCGGCCGCCCTCCTCCCCGCCATCGAGTGGGACGTCGACCTCGAAGGCAAGAACCTCAACTACCAGCTCCGGGCGCGGTTCTACCAAGGCGACCTGACTGAGCAGGACCTGGTCGCTGCCCAGGAGCCCGGCACCAAGTCGGAGGGCTCGCTCTCCTTCGGGCTCGGGGTGTGGCACCTCGTGAACGGCGACACCGCCGCGGCGCGACGCCACTTCGAGGCGGGCGCCGGGTCGGAGTTCTGGCCCGCCTTCGGGGTCGCCGCCTCTGAGATGGAACTCGCGCTCATGGACGGCGAGGCCGTGGTGGAGCCCGAAGCCTACGGGATCCTGGGCGACCCGCTTCATTCGCTGGTCTCACAAGGTGATCAGGCGCAAGAGCTCGAGGCGAAGGTGCGGGAAGCCCGAGCCGCGTTCGACGAGGACCCGATCGCGCCGGAGGCGATCCGCGCCTACGCCAAGGCCCTGGCCAGTGGTTCGGCGCGCTACCGGGAGGCCATCGCGGTCCTGGATGAGGGCCTCGCACACCACCCAGAGCACCCTATGCTGCTCTGCGACCGTGGCCACTACCGCGTGAACACCCGCGAGTTCGCGCTTGCCAAGGCGGACTTGACCCGCGCCAGGGAACTTCGAGACGATTCTAACGACGTCTGGTACCACCTCGGCCTTGCCCACTGGATGTCGGGTGAGTTCGAGCCCGCCCTTGACGCGTTCCAACGCGCCCTGAGCCTGGCGGAGGACGAGTCGCGGACGGTTGCCTACTCCGATTGGGTCTACCTCGCCCTCAGGCGCCTCGGCAGGCACGCGGAGGCGACGGCCGCCATCGCGCCGATCCACAAGGACATGCACACGACGATGAACAACCACCTCTACCTGAAGCGCCTCCTCTTCTATAAGGGCGAGTGGACGGAGGAGCAGTTGGTCGAGGTGTTCGAGCAGGGTGGGTTGGCGTTCGCCGCGTACTACGGCCTGGCCTGCTGGCATCTCTACGAGGGGAACGACGCGAAGGCGCGGGAGTACTTCCTCAAGGTCGTCGACAACGGCACCTCCTGGGGCGGTTTCGCTCACGTGGCGTCCGAGGCCGAACTCTACCGGGGGCTCCTGTGAGCGAACTCGAGGGGCGGCTGAGCGCCATGGGCGTCGTGGTGCCCGACAGGACCTGGAACAAGGGGAAGAACGTGGCGGTTAACCACGTTGGGGATCTACTCTACGTGGGCGGCCACGGCCCCACCGACCCCGACGGCGTGGTACGCCTGAAGGGCAAACTCGGTCGTGAACTGACGGTCGACCAGGGTTACCAGGCGGCGAGGAACTGCGCCGTAGTCGCGTTGGGTAACCTGAAGTCGTACCTCGGCGACCTCGACCGCATCTTGCGCGTCGTCAAGGTGCTCGGGTTCGTGAACGCGGTTGAGGACTTCCAGCAGCACGGGAAGGTGATCGACGGGTTCTCCGACCTGTGGATCGCCCTCCTGGGCGAGGCCGGTCGCCACGCACGCAGTTCGATCGGTGTCAGCTCTCTCGCAGGCGACATCGCGGTGGAGATCGAGTTCATCTTGCAGGTCCGCTGAAGGGGCGGGGAGGGGAGGTGGTGTCGATGTTGCCCAGCGAGGCGACCTCTACCACCGGCATCAAACGCTATACGCTCACCGAACAGATAGTCGAGTGGCTCTCCACCCGGATCATCACGGGGGAGTACCGACCCAACACGCCGCTCACCGAGGTCGAGTTGGCCGAGACCATTGGGTGTAGCCGCAGCCCGTTGCGAGAGGCGCTGCGGGTACTGGCTCAGGAGGGGTTGGTGGACCTGGTTCCCGGCAAGGGCGCCACGGTGAGCCCGCTGGAGCCCAAGCTGGCCGCCGACCTCTACGACACGAGGGCGCTACTGGAGCCGGCGGCCGCGCGGCTGGCGGTGGCCGTCATCACCGGCGCCGACCTTGCTCGTCTGCGGGACGCCTACGCCGAGCTGCGGCTGGCTGCGGACAACCAAGACGTGACGCGGTACCAGGGCCTCAACTGGTCGTTCCACTCTGACCTCTACAGCCTCTGCCCCAACTCCACGATCGTCGACCTCATCCGACTGACGTGGCGCAGGAGCCTACGCTACGGCCAGCTCCTGCGTAGCAACAGGGACAGGCCGAGGGGCTCGGTCGTGAGGAAGGCGAGGCTCATGGAAGCGATCGAGGCGAGAGACGCCGACGGGGCCGCCGAGCACGTGGCGGCCATCATCATGAGCGGGCGGTCCGACGTCCTGGAGGCGCTGACGGAGCGCCCCGACGACCCCTACAGCTACTGGGAGAAGAGCGAGCTCGCGGCCGGCTGACCCGCGGGGTCGCTCTCGTTCGGCTGGTCGATCGCGAGCCGCCCGGGTGGATGGGCGGCTCGCGACGGTTCGGGTTCTTGTGATCGACGCGGCTCGGCGGCCGCTCAGGCGTTGACGATGACCTCAGCGGACGAGAGGTCGCCCAAGATGTAGGCGTAATCGCCCGGGTTCACGCGCGAGAGAAGCCCCCGCATCATGATCATGATCGTGTCTTCGTAGGGTGCGGTGAACACGTCGAGTTCCTCGAACGTCTGCGCGTTGAAGACGCGCGCCAGGACCGTCCCGCCCTTCACGGCCTTGCCCAGCTTGTCCATGAAGACCTCAGGCTGGAACATCCCACCGTTGGTCGGGCGCACCAGCACGCGCCGCCGCATGAGGTACTGCTTCCTCGGCAGCACCTTCTCGCCCTCCCACATGCCAAGCTCGATCATCACGTTGAACACGCCTTGCACGCACTTCTCGAGGTAGTCCGGGTCGTTGGCCAGCACCGAACCGCCCACCTCGACCACGACGGACGGCTTGCCCTGCTCGATGGCGAGGTCCGTGAGGGTGCCGGAGTGCACGGGCTTGGCGTGCTCGAACAGGATCTCTGTGCCGTACACGCGTGACAGGTGGCGTGAGCGCGCATGAGTCTCGCCGCCCCCGGCGTGAGTGAGCACGTAGTCGATGCCGCTCTCCACCCCGCCGCAGTGGAAATCGAGGACGTAGTCGGCCTTGGCGACGAACCCGGTCGAGATCGTGTGCGCCATCTGCTGGGTGAGCCAGCCACCGGGGTCGCCGGGGAACACCCGGTTGAGGTTGTTCATGTCCGTGTTCATCCCCTGGCCCGTAGTGCGCGTGAACGACTCGAACGCCACCGGGTTACCGAGGGGCATGGCGAGGATGCGCCCCTTGAGCCGCGCGGGGTCAACCCGCTTCAGGACCTCCCTGATGACGAGGACGGCGTACGCCTCGTCGCCGTGAGAGGTCGAGAAGAGGCCGAGGGTAGGGCCTGCGGCGGCGCCTTCGAGCGTGTGCAAGGCGATGCTCAGCTTCTCGCCGGAGGAACGGGTCGTGACGGGCAGCCACTCTAGCTTGGTCATCCGGCGTTCTCCCGTTTCTCCTCCGCGATCCGGAGGTACTCGACGAACGTGGCGCAGACCGACTTGATGTTGTCCTTCAGGCCCTCGACGACGGCGTACTCGTTCGGTGCGTGGATGAGGCCGCCGTGCCCCAGGCCGTACGCGATGAACGGGATGTTCAAGTGGGCGTTGGTGAAGAGGTACGCGGGTCCGGAACCCGGGTAGATGGGCCAGATCTCGCCGTTGGTGTGGCCGGCCTTGTCCATCGCGGCGACCGCGGCCCTGGCGAGGTCGGAGTCGGGGTCTGACTTCGAGTAGGGCGTCACCTCGCTGAAGGTCACCCTGACGTCGTCGTACCCGTGCTTGGCCAGGTGGTCGAGGACGCTTGCGATGATCTTGTCGCCATCCATCTGCGGCACCATGCGCACGTCGATCTTCACGCGCACGCGGTAGGGCACGATCGTCTTCTGGCCGGGGCCGGTGTAGCCGCCGTAGATGCCGTCGATGTTGAAGGACGGCGTGAAGAGGAACTTCTCCATCAAGGCACGACCCTCGAGCCCGTCCATGAACCGCGCCACGTCGGCGCGCTCGGCGAACATCTTCGTGTCGAACGTGGTGAGGAGCCGATCGAGCAGCTGCGTGTCGGTCTCGCCGGGCGGGAGGACGTCGTCGTAGAAACCGTCGACCAGTACCTTGCCGTCGGGCGTGCGCAGGGTGGAGAGGGCGTGGACGAGGCGCCAGACCGGGTTGTCGACCCACGCGCCGTTCATGCCGTGGATGTCCACGCTGCGCGGACCGCCCCAGTCGCCGCCCTTGATCTCGAGCTCGAAGTAGGCGATGCCCTTGTTGCCGAGCAGCACCTTCGGCTTGCCGTTCTCGTCCTGGCGTAGGCCCGGCAGGTAGACGCCGTCGGCGACCCTGAGCTCGTCGGCGTACTCGGGGACGAAGCGCTTCAGGTTCTGGCTGCCGACCTCCTCCTCGCCTTCGATGACGAAGATCAGGTTGATCGGCGTGTAGCCGAGGACCGCCTGCATGGACTTCACGGCGCTGAAGAAGTTCACGAGGGGCCCCTTGGAGTTCGTCACGCCGCGTCCCACGACGCAGGGGCCGTAACCGTCGACGTCCACGATGTCGGCCCCGAAAGGCTCCACGTTCCACTCCTCGAGCGGCTCGGGCGGCTGCACGTCGTAGAGGCAGTACACGATCAGGGTCCCGGCGTTGGGGTCCTCGCTGTCGAGGCGTCCGTAGACGACCGGGCTTCCGCTCTCGTACTCCACGAGGCGCACGTCCTTCGAGCCCAGCTCCCGGATCATGTCGCGCACCATCTCGGCCGCCTCGTGGATCCCCCAGGATTGCGCTGCCACGCTGGGTTGGCGCACCAGGGTCCGGATGTCTTCGAGGTAGCCGTCGAAGTTCTGGTCGATGTGCTCGTAGAGCTTCGCCAGAGCTGCGTCGAGGCTCATGGTTCTGGTCACGCTCACTGTGTCCTCCTGCCTAGTCGAGTTTGAGAAGCTTCATGGCGGTGCCGCCGAGGATCTTGGCTCTGGTCTCCTCGCTCACGTCCATCTCGCGGATCGGGTCGAGGTTGTACTTGAAGCGCCACGTGCGGTTCGGGTTCGCGTCGGAGCCGTATAGCACCTTCTCGTCCGAGCGCATCCAATCGAGCATCTCCGGTCCGATCCGTGGGATGAGCCGGGCTATCTGCGCGAACGTGAGGGTGGTGTCCAGGTAGACGTTCGGGTGCTTGCCGGCGATGTAGGGGTCGGGTCCGAAGGGGTTGCCGTGAGCGATGATCATCGTCGTGTTCGGGTGCCGGATCGCCAGCTCGTCGATCAGGAGAGGATCGCCGTAACGGATGATGCCCTCTCGCAGGAAGACGCCGCCGGTATGGAACAAGACGGGTAGGTCGAGCTCGGCGCACTTCTCCATGAGCGGCGACACGCGGGGGTCGTCAATCGAGAAGTGCTGGATGGGTGGGTGCAACTTTAGGCCACGGAAACCGTGGTTGCGGACCAGTTCCTCGAACTCCTTGACGGCGTTCTTGCGAGTGGGCGTAACGGAGGCGAAGCCGGTGAGTCTGCTCGGGTGCTTCTCGACCAGACCGGCGATGAGGCGGTTAGACGCCTCGAGCTCCTCCTGGTCCTGACCGAGCGCGAGCACCACCGAGAGCTGGATGCCCTCCTTGTCCATCTCGGACAGGAAGTGGGGCACGTCCGTTCCAGGTTGGATGTGGGTGTGAAAGTCGATGACCATCTGATCCTCCGACCTCGCGGTCCGGCCGTCCTGCAGGACCGGTCTCTGTCTAGGCGGCTGTACGGCACGGCTGACCGGTATTCCAAGGTGTCGACTGTCGACAGCAGCCTGGTTAGAACATAGCATGCGCGGAGGTAGGCGTCTCGGTGCGCTGGTCGTGGGTCGATCGGTCAAGGGGTTCGAGCGCTGCGCGAGGGACGGCGTCTGTCGCATCTTGCCGGGAGAACGGTCATTCGAGCAGAATCATCGCGCCATCAACGGCCCAAGAATCTTGATTCCACCGCTTCTACAAGCTCTCTCCGTGTCAATATGCGATGCGGAGCGGACGACGGACGCCCATCCGGAAGCCTGCGGGCTCGCGCTTGCCGCACCTCCGCAGGTGCCCACCTTCCTCAAGTAACGCCGGCCACGAACCCCACCCGCTCTATGACGCGCCGCCGCCGCCTGTACATCCGGTCGAGGAGGGGTACCTCAGCGTCGTGGTAATCGTGCAGCTCAGGCACCGAGGTTCCGCTGCCGCGAGTGATGCGGCCCGCCAACTGGATCACCTTGCCCTTGAACGACACGGGCATGGTCAAGAAGAGAGTGTCGAGCGCCGGTAGGTCGAGCCCTTCCCCCGCGATCTTGTCTATCGCTACCAGAACGCTGCCGCCTCCGGTAGAGCTCCGTGCCCGAGCCATGACAGCGGACCGTTCCTTGGTCTTCAGCTTGCCGTGGAGTACTTCGGCGTCGGCGCCGGCCCGTTTGATGAGGTCGTTCAACACGTCGGCATGATCCACGCGGTTCGTGAGTACGAGACAACGACGGCCCCGACCAGCCGCTGCTAGCACGTCGGCGACTATCTGTTGGTTGCGTGTCGGATCGGTAGCGAGCTCACCGTAGATGGCCTGGATCGAAGCGCCGGACCGTCCATCTTCACGTGTCACGAACGAGGTGGTGTGCACGTGCAGACAGCGCGCTTCGTGTGGCGCCACCATCGTGTGGCGCACCGGCCCGCATTGCATGGTTATCAGTTCGTCCATGTGATCGGCGCGGAACGGGGTGGCGGTCAACCCAAGCCAGTAGGGCGCTTCTAGCTTGTCGAGGGCCGCCAACGCGGCTGGGGCGGCCGCGGCATGGCACTCGTCGATCACGACGTGTGCGTAACCGTTCAGGCTATCCGGGTCGAACCCACGGCGACTGATGGTCTGTAGCATGACGATGTCCAACAGCCCACCCAGCCGCCTGCGGCCCGCACCAAGCTGGCCGATCGAATCGGCCTGGACTCCCAGGAAGCGCATGAGGCTGGCGCGCCACTGGTCGACGAGTTCAGCGCGGTTCACGATCACGACGGTCGGCACCTGACGCGCGGCGATAAGGTTGCAGGCCATCACCGTCTTGCCTGCGCCTGGAGCCGCGACGAGTATCCCCACCGGGTGACGTCTCAGGGCGGCCGTCGCCACCCTTTGCTCGGGTGTCAGGTGGCCCACGAACGAGAACGGAACAGTGAACGGAGCGGGTTCGGTTCGTGAGGTGGCCACCGTGATCCCTGAGGCCTCGAGCAGCCCCTTGGCGACCTCCAACAAACCTCGGGGTAAACGCAGTTCGCCCTCGCGGAGCTCATACGCCGTGACGAGGCGTGGCGTGCCGAACGTACTGAACCTCTGGGCTTGCTTCCTGTAGAACTCGGGGTTCGGCAGCGACGCCGCGTGCTTGAGCGAGTTGATGGTGGCGGGCCCCACGCCCTCCAGGGGGATGTGCACCCCGGCGTCCAAGCGGAGAGTGACGTTCGCGGCGGGGACGCCACCAGGTGCAGGTATAGGTCGGCTCGGTGCCGAGAGGACACGCTCAAGGTCACTAGCGGAGACCTTGGCGATGGACGCTAGGTGCGCGAACTGGTCGTCGTGGATCTCCCAGGTGGTTGGATCGGCGAAGACCGTAGTGCCCCGCTTCCGACTTTCACCCTGGAGTGGGAGCGCGATCAGGTTGCCCAACCGGGCGCGGCCGTTGGCGTTCGTCGGGAGGAGGTCTTGAGAAGGGAATAGGCGGTCGTAACTCCCGAAGCTCAGCGTGCCACGACGGTCCATGGCAAGTTTCAGTAGCTCGGCGCCCAGAAGCCTGGCCACGCGGGCGGGTGTCGGCGTTTCGAAGAATAGCCAGACGTGAGCTCCTCGCCCGGACCGCGAGATCTCTACTAGCGGCGAGAGGCCCCGCTCCTGACACGCCGCCGCGTAGGCTGCCGCGTCTGCCTGCCACTTGGACTCATCGAAGTCGCACGCGAGCAGGCTGCACGCGTCGTCGATCAACAGCGGGTAGATGCCTGCGTGGAAGCTATCGCCGCGTGGCGTCCTCCCGCGCAGGTGCTGATCCACGACCGTAGCGTTGTATGGCAGGTAGTCCTGGGGGGCATCGCCGTCAGTGTGGTAGCCGCCTCGCACGGCGGGACTCCAGCCCGCCTTGCCCGTGCGCCCACTTACCCAGCGCGTGGCGAAGACATCCGGACGGCCGATGAAGTAGCTCATGAAGAGCGCGACCTTGGCCTCTGGTGACGAACGGGCGTCGATCGTCGTCTTGGCAGGACCATCCCGACGAGAGTTCTGCAGCTCGGCAAGTTCTGCCCTCAACGCCGCTAGGCGCGCCGCGGTCGAGGCGATCTCCTGTTCGAGTCGGCGAATGCGAGGGTCGTCGGGCGACAGGTTCATGACGAGGGTCTCAAAGACTGACCAAGCAGAGTAAGCATGGCGGCGCGGCCCAACCTCGGCGTCCGATCGATGCCGAGGTGAAGCCCGACGACCACCTTGCTGCGCACCCCACTACTCGACAATGTACTCAAGCCGAGTCGGTCTTGGGCCGCACCTCTCGCGCCGCCACGAACGCCTCGAGCGTGTCCAGCCCCCGCCGCATGTGCGCCTCGACCTCGTGAAGCATGGCGTTCAAGTCGTCGCCCTTGGCGAGCGCCACGTAGGTGTCGTGGGCGTCGGGGAGGGCCGCCTTGCGGTGGTGGGCCTCGTGGTGGAGGGTGAAGTAGAAGTGGAGCCGGCTGCGGAGCAGGTTCCACGACTCGATGAGGCTGCGGTGCTTGGAGTACTCGTAGACGAGGCCGTGGAGGTCCATCTCGCGCTTGATGGCCTGCTGCTGGTCGCCGGCGTAGGTGGCGTAGGCGAGGGCGCGGTGGCGCGAGTCGAGCGCGCGGAAGAAGTCCTCGCCGCGCTTGTCCCACACGATCTTGAAGGCGAACGACTCGAGGAGGGTGCGGAAGGAGTAGATCTCCTGGATGTCCTCGATGGATAGGGACCTGACGACGGCGCCGCGGAAGGGCACCTGGTCGACGAGTCCCTCCTCGACCAGTTGACGGATGGCCTCCCTGAGCGGACCGCGGCTGACGCCGAGTTGGTCGGCGAGGGTCGTCTCCACGAGGCGCTCGCCGGGCGGCAGGGTCGCTTCGAGGATGGCCTGACGCAGGGCGATGACGAGCTGTTCGCGGAGCGTCCTGCCGGCACCCTGTTCGCGGTCGAGTCGACCCAGCCGTTCGAGCACTACGTACCTCCATGCGCCCCGGCGTGAGGATGCCTCATCCCACCGCCAAGGAAGCCGACCCCCGGCGCCTGCCGTAGGTTAACGCGCTATCCCGGCCCCGTCCTGCCTGGCCGCGCCGCCACGTAACGCGCCTTCGCGTCCTCGTACAGGTTGGCCAACCGCGCGGTGACCGGCCCCGGCACCGCCCCGTCCCCTATGACCCGCCCGTCCACCTGGGTCACCGGCGTCAGCCCGCCGAAGGTACCGGTCACGAACGCCTCGTCCGCGCCGTACACGTCGGTCAGGGAGAAGTCGCGCTCGAACACCGGGATGCCGTTCTCGTGGCAGAGACGGATCACGTTCCCTCGCGTTATCCCGTTCATGCAGTACTGCCCGGTCGAGGTCCACACCTGCCCACCGCGGACGCAGAAGAAGTTGGTGGCGTTGCAGGTGGCGACCGCGCCGTTGGGGTCGAGCATCAGGGCCTCGTCGGCACCGGCCAGGAGCGCCTGCTGCAGCGCGATCACCTCGTGGAGCTTGCTGTGGCAGTTGAGCTTCGGGTCGAGCACGTCGGGGGAGGGGCGCCTGACCGTCGAGGTGAAGAGCTTGACGCCGGCCGCGCGCACGCCGGGGTTGCTCGCCTTGTGCTCCGCGATGATGACGATGGTCGGGCCCGTCACCACGAAGCGCGGGTCCTGCGACGGCGTGCGCTTGCTGCCGCGCGTGACCATGAGGCGCACGTGCACGCCGTCGCGCATGCCGTTGGCGTTCAGGACCTTCCAGATCTCGTCCGTGAGCTGCTCGGGGGTGAGGCCGATGTCGAGCGCTATCGCCTTGGCGCCCTCGTAGAGGCGCTTCAGGTGCTGCTCCAGGAAGAGGAGCGCGCCGTCCTGCAGCCGGAGCCCCTCCCAGACGCCGTCGCCCACGAGGTAGCCGCTGTCGAAGACCGACACGGTGGCCTCCTCGCGCGGCTTCAGGGCGCCGTTCACGTAGACGCGCACGTCCTTGTTGCGCTCGTCGGGCAGGGCGTCGTGCGTGCCCCAACTGGAGCTACTGGTGGTCGTCGTCATGCTCTCCGATCTTCGGACTTCGAATGGACGGTGGGGGGAACGCCACTAGCCCGCCAGCGCGCTGCCGAACAACCCCACCACGAGCACGAGCGACAACAGGAGTCTCTTCACGGTCACGCTTCTCCCTTCGGACGCGCCGGGCGGGATCCCGGCGGGCTTCCTTCGGCGTTGGTCCGGTCCCGCTCGCGAGGGCTGGTTGTGGGGAGCGTAGCGCCGGGCGTGCTAGATTGTCAACAGTATGAGAAATGGCTGAAGGGGCGGCCTGCCCGCTCGTCCCGGAGCCGACGATGGGAGTCCACATGCCGAACCCCACAGCTAGACTCGGCCGCTTGCGGCAGAGCATGCAGCGTCACGGCGTGGCCGCCTGGCTGGCCACCACGGGCGACGCCCACCTCAGCGAGTACCTCTCCGAGCGGTGGCGCGCCCGCGCCTGGCTCAGCGGTTTCCGCGGGTCGGCGGGTCGGCTGGTGGTGACGGCCGACCGGGCCGGCCTCTGGGTCGACCCGCGCTACCACATGCGGGCCGACACCGAGACGGCCGGCGCGCCCATCGAGGTGTTCAAGGAGGGCAAGCCCGGCACCCCCGACCTCGCCGCCTGGCTCGTCGAGACGCTGCCGAGAGGCAGCGCGGTCGGGTTCGACCCCGAGTCGGTGAGCGTGGAGGCGCTCCACGCCCTGGAGGCCCGGCTGGCCCCGGCGGGGCTCGGCGCCAAGGCGTGCCCGGGCCTGCTCGACGAGGTCTGGACCGACCGCCCGGCCGATGAGCCGGCGCCCGTCGTCGACCACCCGCTGAGGCACGCGGGCGAACCCGCCGCCGAGAAGCTCGGCCGCGTGCGGGCGCGCCTGGCGGACCT
The DNA here is from genome assembly GCA_019454765.1 of Trueperaceae bacterium. Taxonomy (NCBI): domain Bacteria; kingdom Thermotogati; phylum Deinococcota; class Deinococci; order Trueperales; family Trueperaceae; species Trueperaceae bacterium. The sequence continues at coordinate 46,885 of JACFNR010000004.1, forward strand.
GGGCGCCGAAGGCATGCTCGTCACCGCCCTCGACGAGGTGGCGTGGCTCCTCAACCTCCGCGGCAGCGACGTGCCCATGAACCCGGTGGCGCTCGCGTACTGCCTCGTGCGGGGCGCCTCGGCGGAGCTGTTCGTCCACGAGGAGCAGGTGACCCCCGCCCTGCGCGCCTCCCTGCTGCCCGAGGTGACGCTGCGCCCGTACGACGCCGTGACCGCCGCGCTGGCGGAGCTGCCCGCGGGCACGAGGCTGCTGCTCGACCCCGCCAAGACCAACGTGCTCCTCTACGACGCGGCGGCGCGCCTCGACCGCGTGCTGGCCGCCAGCCCGGTCGACGCCATGAAGGCCAGGAAGAACGAGACCGAGATCGCCGGCGCACGCCAGGCGCACGCCCTCGACGGCGCCGCCGTGACGCGGCTCCTCCACTGGCTGGCCACCACCGACCCGAGCGCCGAGACGGAGCTTTCCGTGTCTGAGAAGCTGCAGGAGTTCCGCGCGGGCCTACCCGACTACCGCGGACCCAGCTTCGACACCATCGTGGGGTTCGGCCCGAACTCGTCGGTGGGTCACTACCAGCTGAACCGCGAGGACCCGCAACCCCTCGCGGCCACCTCGGTGGTCCTCATCGACTGCGGCGCGCAGTTCCCGAGCGGCACCACCGACACGACCCGCACCGTGGCCCTCGGCACCCCCACGCCGGCGGAGAAGCGCACCTACACGACCGTCCTCAAGAGCCTCATCGCGCTCGGCGCCGCCCGCTTCCCCCGCGGCACGACCGGCCAGCGGCTCGACGCCCTGGGCCGGCAGCACATCTGGGCCAACGGCTGGGAGTGCCGCCACGGCATAGGCCACGGCGTCGGCAGCTACCTCCACGTGCACGAGGGGCCGCAGCGGATCAACAAGACGAACGACGTCGTGTTCGACGTCGGTCACGTCAACTCGTGCGAGCCCGGCGTGTACTTCGAGGGGGTGTTCGGTGTGCGCCTCGAGAACGTGATGACCGTCGCGCCGGCCGAGTCGGGCCCGTTCGGCGAGTTCCTCGCCTTCGAGACCCTCACGCTGTGCCCCTTCGACCGCGACCTCATCGACCCGGCGCTGCTGACGGCGCAGGAGGTCGCGTGGCTGGACGCCTACCACCACAGGGTGCGCGAGGCGTTGAGCCCGCTGCTGCCCGAGGAGGTGCGCGCCTGGCTCGTGGGTAGGACGGCACCGCTCGGTACGCTCAGCTGACCGAAGCGGTCGGCCGGGGGCCGGGCCAAGCGCAACGCGACGACCGACCCTCCTTACCCGCCCGGCGCCGTCAGGTCCCTGAGCGTGTCGCCGAGCAGGTTGACCGCCAGCAGCGTCACGAGCAGCACGAGCCCGGGCATGGTGGGTAGCCACCAGGCGACGGCCACGAACACCTGGCTCTCGGCGAGCATGCCGCCCCAGCTGGGCGTGGGGGGTTGCACGCCGAGGCCGAGGAACGACAGGCCCGCCTCCGCCAGGATGAGCCCGCCCAGCTGGAGGGTGCCCTCGACGACGATGATGGGCACGAGGTTGGGGAAGAGGTGCTTGAGCATGAGGCGCCAGCGGCGCGCGCCGAGCGCCTGGGCGGCCACCACGTACTCCTCGTCGCGCAGCTCGAGCACGCGGGCGCGGGTCAGGCGCGCGAACGACACCCAGCCCGTGAGGCCCAGGGTGAGGATGACGACGGGCAGGCTGGCGCCCACCGCCGCGATGACGGCGATGGCGAGCAGCACGAACGGCAGCGCCATGAGGGTCTCGGTGATGGCGGTGATCACGGCGTCCACCACGCCGCCAAGGAAGCCGGCCAGCACGCCCAACACGACCCCGAGGGTCATGGCGATGGCGAGGGCCGTGGCGCCCAGCGCCAGGGACACGCGGGCGCCGGCCAGCAGTCGGGCGAGGACGTCGCGGCCGAGCTGGTCGGTGCCGGCCACGTGGGTGACCCCGCCGCTCGCGAACATGGGGGGCTTGAGGGTGGCCATGAGGTCCTGCTCGAGCGGGTCGATGGGGTAGAGGGGCCCCAGCAGCGCGCCCGCCACCACGGCCGCCAGCGCGATCACCGACAGGAAGACGCGCGGGCGGCGCAAGTGCTTGGCGAGCCGGAGGCGCCACCGTGCCGCCGTCACTGCAGCCTCACGCGGGGGTTGAGGAGCGTGAAGGTGATGTCGACGAGGGTGTTGACGAGGATCAGGAACACCGCCACCACCAGCACGCCCGCCTCCACCACGGGGTAGTCGCGGGCGTAGACGGAGCGCACCAGCAGCCGGCCAAGGCCGGGCCAGGCGAACACCGTCTCGGTGATGACGGAGCCGCCCAGCACGAAGCGCAGCTGCAGCCCGATGACGGTGACGACGGGGATGGCGGCGTTGCGCAGGGCGTGGCGCCACACCACCCGGCCGCGCCTGAGGCCCTTGGCGCTGGCGGTGCGCACGTAGGCGGCGCCCAGCACCTCGAGCATGCTGATGCGCGTCATGCGCACGATGCCGCCCAGCAGGAAGAGCGCCAGCGTGCCGGTGGGCAGCACGTAGTGGCGCCACGTGGCGGCGCCCGCCGCCGGCAACCACTTGAGCTGCACCGCGAAGAGGAGGATGCCCATCACGGCGACCCAGAAGACGGGCAGCGACTGGCCCGTCACCGCCACGCCGGTGATGACCGCGTCGCTCGCCCCGTCGCGCCGCAGGGCGGCGAGCACGCCGAGGGGCACGCCCACCACCACGGCCAGGAGGATGGCCAGCCCGGCCAGCGAGAGGGTGGCGGGGAGGCGCTCGAGCACCAGCCCGAGGGCGTCCTGGCGGAACTGCAGGGAATCGCCGAAGTCGAAGCGCACGAACTGACCGAGGAAGCGCCAGTAGCGCTCGACGAGCGGCGCGTCGAGGCCGAGCGTCCGGCGGAGCTCGTCCACCTGGGCGTTGGTGGCGTCGGGCGGCAGCAGCAACCTCACCGGGTCGCCCGAGAGGTTGACCATCGTGAAGACCAGGAGCGACAGGCCGAACAGCACGACGAGGCTCATGACCAGGCGCCTGCCCAGGTAGGTCAGCATGGCGCCAGAGTACCCGCCCTCACGGCGTCCGGTATCATTCTTCACTGAGTTCGGGACGGGGACCCGGGCTCCGGGGGTCACTAGGAGGCAACCGATGCTCGGTAGAGTCCGCAACCTACTCCTACTACTCGTGGTGGCGTTCGCCGCGCTCGCGGGCGCGCAGAACGTGGTGGTCATGCAGAGCGCCGACGCCAAGACGCTCGACCCCACCCAGAACCGCGAGACCCCCACCTTCAACGTCATGCTGCACCTGTTCGACGCCCTCGTCTTCAAGAACCCCGACGGCACCTTCGCGCCCGGCCTGGCCGAGTCGTGGTCGGCGCTCGACGACCTCACCTGGGAGTTCCACCTGCGGGACGGCGTGAAGTTCCACGACGGCGAGCCGCTCACCGCCGACGCCGTCAAGTTCACGGTGGAGCGGATCAAGGACCCCGAGGCCGCCTCGCCCATCGCCGGCGGCTACGCCTTCATCGACCACGTGGAGGTCGTCGACCCGTTGACCGTGCGGATCGTCACCAAAGCGCCCACGCCGCTGGCCGAGGTCTACTTCTCCGAGATCTTCATCGTGCCGCCCGCCTACTACCAGAGGGTCGGCGCCGCCGAGTTCGCCTCCCACCCCGTGGGCACGGGGCCCTTCAAGTTCGTCGGCTGGACGCGCGACGTGAGCCTCACCCTCGCCCCCAACGCCGATTACTGGCGGGGCGCGCCGAGCCTGCCGGGCATAGTGTTCCAGCCCGTGCCGGAGGCCATCACGCGCTTCTCGAGCCTCAGCGCCGGCGAGGCCGACATCATCACGCAGGTGCCGCCCAGCCTCACCGCCGCCGTCGACGGCGCCACCAACGCCCACCTCGCCACGGTGGACGGGGCGCGCGTCCTCTACATAGGCATCAACACCACGGGTAGCAACGCTGCGCTCAAGGACGCGCGCGTGCGCCAGGCCCTCAACTACGCCGTCGACCGCAACGGCATCGTGCAGGGCATCTTCGGCGGGCTGGCCACCGCCACCACCGGCCTCTTGACCCCCATCGACTTCGGTTACGACCCCGAACTCGCCCCCTACCCGTACGACCCGGAGCGCGCGCGGGCGCTGCTCGCCGAGGCCGGTTACGCGAGCGGCCTCACCCTCGTGCTGGGCACCCCGAACGGCCGCTACGTGAACGACGTGCAGGTGGCGCAGGCCGTGGCCGCGCAGCTGCAGGCCGTGGGCGTGACCGTCGACCTGCAGGTGCGTGAGTACGGCGCCTACGTGGGCGAGCTCTTCGGCGGCGCCGCCCCCGACCTGTTCCTCATCGGCTGGGGCAACGCGCCGTTCGACGCCGACTTCGTCTACTGGAACCTGCTGCGCACCGACCAGCTGCTCAGCTACTACTCCAACCCCGAGCTCGACGCGCTCATCGACGTTGGCCACACCACCATCGACCGCGGCGAGCGCCTCGCCGCCTACCTGAGCGCCGCCGTCATCATCCAGGACGAGGCGCCCATGATCTTCCTCTACAAGCAGAAGGACGCCTACGGCGTGAGCGACCGCCTCGTGTGGGAGCCGCGCGCGGACGAGTTCATCTACCTCTACGGCGCCACGCTCAAGTGAGTGACGGCGCGCCGCAGCGCGGATCCGGCGGGGGCATGACGCTCCCGCCGGAGCTCGCGCGCTTCGCCAAGGCGGCCATCGCCGACCTCGTGGCCATCCCGTCCGTGGCCGCGCAGGGCCGCGGCGTGGCCGAGGCCGCCGAGGCCGTGCGCGCCCTGCTCACGGCCGAGGGGTTCCCGGCAGAGCTGCACGCCACCGCCGGCAACCCCGTCGTGTACGCCGAGGGGGGCGCCACCGCGGCCGGCGCGCCGACCGTCCTCTTCTACAACCACTACGACGTGCAGCCGGCGGAGCCGTTCGAGGAGTGGGACTCGGACCCGTTCACGCTCGACGAGCGTGACGGTGCCCTCTACGGCCGCGGCGCCGCCGACGACAAGGGCGAGCTGGTCACGCGCCTCGTGGCCCTGCGCTGGTTCCAGCTCCGCAACGGCCCCCTGCCGTTCAGGGTCAAGTTCGTGGTGGAGGGCGAGGAGGAGATCGGCAGCCCGAGCCTCGCCGGCTACCTGGAGCGCGAGCGCGAACGGCTCAAGGCGGACGCGGTGGTGTGGGAGTTCGGCGCCGTCGACGCCCACGAGAGACCCACCACCTTCCTTGGCCTCAAGGGCATCCTGGCGCTCGAGCTGCGGCTCAGGACGGCCGACCGCGACCTGCACTCGTCGTACGGCCCCGTCGTCGACAACGCCGCCTGGCGCATGGCCGCCGCCCTCGCCTCGCTGCGCGACGCCACCGGCCGCGTGCTGGTCGAGGGGTTCTACGACAAGGTCGTCACCCCGCCCCACGACGTGGTGGCAATGGTGGACGCCCTGCCCGCCGAGGAGAGCGAGCTGGCGCGCCTATTCGGTCTGCGCGGCTACCTGAACGGCGCAACGGGCCGCGACTGGCTGCGCGCCGTGGTGCTGGCGCCCGCCCTCAACGTCAACGGCATCAGCTCCGGCTACGCCGGCGAGGGCGCCAAGACCGTCATCCCCGCCGCCGCCACCGCCAAGATCGACGTGCGCCTGGTGCCCGACCAGGACCCGTTCGAGGTCAAGGGGTTGATCGAGCGACACTTGGCCCGCGCCGGCTTCGCAGACATCGAGGTCGTGCTCCTCCAGCACCACGAGAAGCCCGTGTGGGGGCCGCGTGCGCACCCGTTCGTCGATGCGGCGCTGGCCGCGTTAGAGGAAGTGCACGGGGTGGCGCCGGCCGTGTACCCGAACACCCCGTCGTCCGGCCCCATGCACCCGTTCGTGGAGCAGCTCGGCGCGCCCGTCGTGGGGTTGGGCGCCAGCTACCCCGGGGGGCGGATCCATAGTCCGAACGAGCACGTGCGGTGGCGGGATATCGAGAATGGGAGTGCGGTGATCGTCAGGGCGTTGGAGAGGTATGTGGTGGGGGGGTAGGTCCGGGGGCGTTCAGATGTGGGTCGCGGCGTGGTGCAAACTGCGCGCGAAGGGGCCGGTGTGGACGCCGGCACGCCGTGATGGGCCGAGTCACAGGTGGCGAGTCGGTTCGTTGTAAGGCGGATGCCGCCCGGTGGGGGGAGTGCAGCGGTTCCTTCCGACACATAGGCCGGGTGGCATATGGGGAGTGGCTGCGGCGCCGCGTGCTCGGGACGCGCGGATAGGGAGAGTCAATAGCCGTCCTGTCGCCGAGGCAAGAGTTGTTTCCTACTCGGCGTAGCCACGTCGGATTTGGGGTGGGCCCCGGCCTGGGGCCCGTAGCCGTAGCCGTAGCCGTAGCCATAGCCGTAGCCGTACTTGCCGACCCTAGCTGCTCTCCCGCCGTGGTCGACGTTCGTGATCACGGTACCCAGGACGCGCACGCCGATACGCTCGTAGAGATCGAGTGTGGCCGCCGTCGAACGACGGTCCGTGGTTGGAAGGCTGAGCGCTAGAACCACGGCCGTTGCGTGTGGGGCGATGGTCAGCGTATCGGCCACGGGGAGCGTGGGAGGCGAGTCGATGACGATCGCGTCATACTGCCCCTTCAACCGCATGAGGAGCGTAGCGAACGACCGCGATAACAACTCGGTGGGGTCCGGAGCCGGCTCGAGCGTCGGTAGTACGTCCAGGCCCACGCCGTCCAGATGGACCGTGACTGGCCTGCCGCTACCATCGGGGTTCTCCAGGAACGCTCTAAGCACGGAGTTGCCAACCTGATCCTTCGTCAACCCGGCCCTGGCTGATACCGTGGGTTTCCGCATGTCTGCGTCTATCAGCAACGTGTTGTAGTCATTCCTCGCGAGGCTCTGTGCCAGGCCCAGCGCCACGGTGCTCTTCCCCTCGGCGGGACCGGGGCTAGTCACGACGATGACCTTGGGTAGGTCCTGAGAAGTTGCGAACATGATGTTAGTGCGGAGGTAACCGGTCGCCTCGCTGGGTAGGCGCGTGGTCCCCGATGGAAGTCGCGGGAACTCTCCCAGGACAGGTAGTTCCGTCGCGCGCTGTATGTCCTCGGAGTTGCGGAAGCGCGTGTTCATGGCCTCCCGCAACATGACGAGGCCGTATACGAGGAAGAGTCCTAGGGTGAAGGCCAGTGCAGCGTTGCGCGCGGGTTGAGGTCTCGATGGTCGCAGGGCTGGCATCGCCGGCTCGAGTACCTCGAGGAGCCCGACCGCCGATGCGCTGAGGGCGCGTACCGCGTTCAGCTGGTTCGCTCTGTCGGCCCGCAGGGCCTTGATTCCCTCCACCTGCGTCGACTGCGAGGCATCTGATCCGACGCCCGTGGAAGCACCAACGATCTCCGCATCGAAAGCGTCGATCTGTGACTGGAGGGTCGCGATGAGGACTTGGAGGTTCTGCTTAGCTCGCGCTATGTCCCAGCCGAGAAGCGCATTCCCGAGGGCGTTAGCCGCCTCCGCCGCCCACGACGGATCGGCGTCTCGCACCGTCACGCGCAAGAGGCTCGACTGCTGGGCCGATTCAGCCCGCACACTCACTACTTTCGAGAACGCCCCGACCGTAGCGACGCCAGCGTCGTGGACACCAAGCGTCTCGAGGGCTGTCGACAGAACTGGGTAACTCTTCGCAGCGGCCTGGTACGCCGTGATGTCGATAGTGGGTGCGGTTACAAGCGAGACTCCGAACGTGCCCTGGGCGCTGCCTGGTCTACTGACCAGCAGCGTTGCAGTCGAGTCGTACTCGGGCGTCATGCGCCTGCTCAAGTAGTAGGTCAACCCGGTAGCGCCAAGTGCAACGGCAAGTGCGAACACCAATCCGCGGCGCAGCAATTGAACTAGGTCCTGAAGGCTTATCTCCTCTTCGTATTCCATGTCTTGCGATACTTCCTATCGCTGCATGCGCGGAAGGAATACCCGTCCCCCTGGCCTCCCCCAGCACATCTCCCCGTCCCCGGTCGCAGCAAGGGCGATGTGGCGCGAGCATAACCCGGCTATGATTCTCGGAACCGATGTTGGCTGGCGTTCGGCCGCGGCGGGGCTTCTGCGTCTCTTGGGCGTCTTGTTGCGGTCGCGCCGGCTGGGTCGGGCGTTAGGAAGGTGATCGGTTTGAGGTTCCCGGGGAGGCTCTCTCGCAAGTCCATCTGGCCGGTGGTGGCCACGTTGGCCCTCGTGCTGGCGGCGTGCACGCCGCCCGATTCGACCCCGCCCACCGTGGCCATCACGGCGCCGGCGGCCAACGCCGTCGTCACGGCCGGCACCACCGTTCACGTGACGGGCACGTCCGACGACAACGTGCGCGTGGCCGGCGTCACCGTCCTCGTGAACGGTGAGGCGCTCAACACCGTGGTGCCCTCCGACACGGGCGACTGGGCCCTCGACTGGGTGCCCACCACCGAGGGCGCCGTCCAGCTCGTGGCCAGGGCGAAGGACACGGGCGGCAACCCCGCCGACTCCGCCGCCGTGTCGGTGACGATCAGTGGCGCCACCGGCAGCGTAGTGGGCACCATCACGCGCGCCCCCACCACGTTCTCGCTTGGCGCGCAGGCCGCCGGGCCCGAGGCCGCTCCGGTGGTGCCTGGCGAGCTGTTCGTGACGTTCGAGCGCGGCGCGCGCGACGCGCGCTTCGGCACCACCGCCCAGGGCGCGGCGGAGGGCTTCACCTTCCGCGCCGACGGCGGCTTCGCCTTCGGCGGCACGAGCTTCGCGGCCGTGACCACCTTCCCGCTCGTGGAGGGCCTGACGCTCTACCGCGCCGCGGGCCTCGACGCGGCCGCCACGCGAGCCATGGCCGAGCGGCTCTCGGCCACCGGCTTGGTGCGGAGCGCCTTCCCGAACTGGATCCTCTCCACCACCGCCCTCACGCCGGACGACCCCCTCTACGCGGGGCAGGCGTGGCACTACGAGCTCCTCAACCTGCCCGAGGCGTGGGAGGTCGAGACGGGCGCCACCGATAAGGTCACGGTGGCCGTGCTCGACACGGGCAAGTACGACCACGCCGACGTGCAGTGGGCCGCCGGCGGCGCCAACTTCGCCAACTGGGACCCGGTTGCCCAGATGCCCGGCGAGGGCACCATCGACGACCCGTACACCCTGGCGGGCGGCTCCACCCACGGCACGCACGTGGCGGGCACCATCGGCGCCGTCACCGACAACGCCGTGGGCGTGGCCGGCGTCAACTGGAACGTCGACGTTCTGCCCGTCAAGGTGCTGGGCGCGAACGGCAGCGGCAACTTCGCCGGCATCCTCGAGGGGCTCTTCTGGGCCGCTGGAGTCGACGACCCGGCCTACGGCGGTCACGTGAACGCCAACATCCCGCGCGTGATCAACATGAGCCTCGGCGGCAACGTGTTCGCGGCGTGCCCGGCCGACGCGGACGCCATCTTCGGCGCCCTCGCCAGCATGGGCATCACGACCGTGGTGTCGGCCGGCAACGACGGCTCGGCGGCCGACATCTTCTTCCCCGCCAGCTGCCCGAGCGTCATCACCGTGGGCGCCGCCGGCCCCACGGGCGCTCGCGCCTACTACTCCAACTACGGCCTGCAGGTCGACGTGCTGGCGCCCGGCGGCGACGACGACTACGCTCACCCGGACCTCCCCGGCGACTACGCCTACGCCGGTGTCCTCAGCACCGTCTCCGACGGCGTGATCGAAGATTACGGCCTCATGGAGGGCACCAGCATGGCGGCGCCGCACGTCAGCGGCGTCGTGTCGCTCATGCTGGCGCGCGAGCCCGGCCTCAGCACGGCGCAGATCCGCGCGCGGCTGCACGCCGCCTCTGCGCCCCTCGCCCTCGCAGAGTGCGCCGCGCCCGTGCAGGGTCTCGCCGACTTCAACCTGTGCGGCGCGGGGCTCCTCGACGCCAACGCGGCGCTCCTGGGCCTCACCCTTGCAAGCAGCCCCACGGCCACCGTGTACGCCCTGCCGTACGTGAACGGCGTGGCGCCCGACCCGGGCTTCGGCAGCCTCCCTAGCCTCGGCGAGCTGGCGCCCTACCAGACGGCCGCCGTGCCCCTCGGCGACGGCACGTACACCTACACCCTCGACGGGCTCGCTCCCGGCACCTACCTGGTGCTCAGCATCGAGACGCGCGACGCCGCCACGGGCATCTCGGGCGTCGACCGCGTGGCGGTCGTGGACGAGGTCGAGGTGACGGCCGGCGCCGCCACCGACGTCGACCTCACGGGCGTGCCGCTCTACACCTTCTACTAGGCGCGCGCATGAAACAGGTGGCGCCGGTCATCACGACCGGCGCCACGTCCTCTCTCCGACCCAGTCACGGTGGCGGCGGCCCGCGTGACCCGCACGCCGCGGCGGCCGGCCCTTTCCGCGCCGACGCTTGCTGGCTACTCACCGGCCACCGCCGTGAGCCCCGCCACGAAGTGGTCGATGAAGAAGGTGTACAGCACGGCCACGGGGATGCTGGCTATCAGGGCGCCCGCCAACAGCGGGCCCCACCTGAACACGTCGCCGCGCACGAGCTCGGTGGGCACGCCGATGCTCACCGTCTTCTGCGCCGAGTCCTGCACGAACGTGAGCGCGTACACGAACTCGCTCATGGAGAGCGTGAACGCGAACACCACCACGGTGAGGATGCCCGGCACGGCCAGCGGCAGCACGGCGCGCACGAAGGCGCCGAAGCGCGAGTAGCCGTCCACCATGGCCTGCTCCTCGATGTCGGCCGGTATGCCCTTGAAGAACCCCATGAGGAGCCACGTGCAGAACGGCACGGTGAAGGTGGGGTAGGCGACGACCAACGACCACATGGAGTTCTGCAGCCCCAGGAACGCGATCACCTTGGCGAACGGCAGGAACAGGAGCGTGGGCGGGATCAGGTAGGTGAGGAAGATGCCTATCGCCAGCGCCTCCCCCCAGCTGCCCGCCAGGCGCGCCAGGCTGTAGGCGGCCGGCACGGCCAGCACCAGCGTGATGGCCACCACCAACCCGCCAACCAGGAACGAGTTGAGGAGCCAGCGCACGAACAGCGTGTCCTGGAAGAGGAGCCTGATGTGCTCCAGCGTCGGCGACTGGCTGAACCAGAACGGGTTGGCGTTCGGGTCGAAGAAGTCCGAGTTGCGCTTGAACGCCGTGATGAGCATGACGTAGAAGGGCAGCGCCGCGAAGACGGTGAAGAGCGCGATGACGAGGTAGAAGACGCCGCGCCCCGCCAGGCGCCCCGCGCCCCCGCGCCCGGGCGCGCCGAGCGACGTGGCGGCCATCAGCCGACCTCGCTGCGGCGGATGAGGCTGAGCAGCACCCCGCTCACGCCCGCCAGGGCGGGGAAGAGGAACAGCGCCACGGCCGCGCCCTTGCCGAGGTTGCCGCCCAGGATGCCCGTGAAGAACGCCATGGACGCCACCACCTGCGTGCTGTTGGCCGGCCCGCCGCGCGTGAGGATGAAGATGCTGATCATGTCGCCGAACGTGAACACGAACGTGAACAGGATGGCCACGAGCAGGATGGGCGAGATCATGGGCAGGACGATGTCGAACAGTCGCCTCAGGTAGCCGGCGCGGTCGATGCGCGACTGCTCGATCACGTCGCGCGGCACGGAGTTGAGGCCCGCCAGCACGATCACCGTGGCGAGCGGCAGTAGCCGCCACACGTTCACGACGATCACCGACGGCATGGCCAGCTGCTTGTCGCCCAACCAGTAGAGGTTGGGCATGGCGCCCAGGAGCGCCCCGGGGCGCCCCAGGAGCCCCAGCTGCCTGAGCAGCCAGTCGATGGGGCTGAACACCGAGTCGTACATCCACAACCAGCCGATGAGACCGAGCGCCACGGGTGCCGTCCACGGCAGCAGCAGCAGGAACCTCACCACCCACTTGCCGCGGAACTTGCGCATGAGCAGCTCCGCCTGGATGGTGGCGAGGACCAGCACGGCCACGAGCGTGCCGAACGTGAACCAGATGGTGTTCTTGAGGGCGGTGATGAAGTTGCGGTCGCCGAATAGCTCGAGGAAGTTGCCCGCCCCCACCCAGCGCGGCTCGGTGCCGCCCGTGGTCACGTCGTGCAGGCTGTAGTAGATGGCCAGCCCGAACGGCACGCCCACCAAGAGCACGATGAAGAGCACCGCCGGCAGGAGCATGCCCACCGCCAGGAGGGCGTCGCGGCGCTGCGGCGCGTGGGCGCTCATGCCGTCTCGGCGGCCGCGCGGCGGCGCCCGGTGGCGGGGTCGAAGACCTTGACGAGGCCGGGCTGCACGAAGAAGTCGTGCTGCACGCCCACCTCCACCCGCCCCGCCAGCCGCGCGGGCAGCTTGGCGATCACGTCCGCGCCCTTCGGCCCATCGACGAGCATGGCGGCCGCGGCGTCGGTCGCGCCCTCCTGCGGCACCTCCTCGGCGTTGGGCACGCGGCCGTACAGCAGGATGTCGGCGCCCAGGTCCTCGACGCCCGTGACGTAGAAGCCCAGGTGCCTGGCGCCCGGCCGAGCCTCGAACTCGCCCTTCGGCAGGAAGTTCTCGGGGTGGAAGCCGATGACCTCGCCGCCCACCCGGAGGAGGTTCATGGCGGGCGAGCCCATGAAGCGCGCCACGAACGTGTTGGCGGGCTCGCGGTAGATGTCGGACGGCGTGCCGATCTGCTCGATCTTGCCGTGGTTCATGACGGCCACGCGCTCGCCCAGGCCCATGGCCTCCACCTGGTCGTGCGTGACGTAGATGGTGGTGATGCCCACGCGCTGGTGGAGCTTCTTCAGCTCGTGGCGCGCCAGGTGCCGCAGCTTGGCGTCGAGGTTGGAGAGGGGCTCGTCGAGGAGGAACAGGTTGGGTTCGCGCACGAGCGCGCGCGCCAGCGCCACCCGCTGCCGCTCGCCGCCCGAGAGCATGCGCGGCTTGCGCCTGAGCAGGTGCCCGATGCCGAACAGGCCCGCCGCCCAGTTGACCTTCTCCCTGATGACCGCCTCGCTCGTCCTCACCGCCTCGAGGGGGAAGGAGATGTTCTTGTACACGCTCTTGTGCGGGTACAGGGCGTAGCTCTGGAACACCATGGCGATGTTGCGCGCGTTGGGGGGCAGGTCGTTGACCACCCGCCCCCCGATCAGCACGGCGCCCGACGTGAGCTTCTCGAGCCCCGCGATGGTGCGCATGAGCGTCGTCTTGCCGGAGCCGGAGGCGCCCAGCAGCACGAGGAACTCGCCGTCGCGCACCGCCAGGTCCACGCCGTCGACGGCGCGGACCCCGGCGAAGTGCGTGTGCAGCTCCCGGACCTCTAGGGTGGCCATGTCAGGCCGCCGCGCGGGAGGCGGGCGCGCGCCCACCTGGCGGGGCCGCGCGCGACCCCGCGCGCGCGGCGGCCTTGGAGCGGGGGCGGTGGTGCAAGGTCAGATCAGCCCCCGCTGGCGCCAGCCCTCGAACACCTTGCGCGCCTCGGCCGCGCCCGTCTTGATGGCCTGCTCCGGCGTCTCGTCGCCGCGCACGGCGCGCGCGAACATGTTGGGGATCACGAAGGTGTTGAACACCTCCGCCACGGCCGGGCTCGTGTAACCGGGCCGCCCCACGTTCGTGGTCCACTCCACCGCGTTCTTGAGGGGCTTCAGCTTGCCCGCCGGCTCGCCCTCGAGGCGGAACGGGTCGTCGTCGAACCACGCCTCGTGCAGGTCCGCGAACGTCTTCGCTCCCGCCACCGCCGGGTACTCGCCGGCGCCCGTCACTGGCGCGTTGAAGTAAGAGGGCGAGTTGTACAGCTTGCTGGCGTACATGGCCTGGTCGTAGTTCTCGGCCAGGTCGAGCACGAACTGCTTGGCGGCGTCGACGTTCCCCGAGTGCTGCGGCACGATGTAGTTGTAGATCACGTGCGCGTTGCTCCAGGCGCTGCCGCGCGGCCCGTGCAGCGCCGGCCCGAAGAACACGTCCTTGGCGATGTCGGGCACGTCCGCCTGCGCCGAGCGGTACGCCGAGATGCTGTTGAGGATGTAAGACGCGCGCCCGGCCAGGAGCGCCTGGTTGTTGGAGGCCGCGTTCCACGCGAACACCTCCGGCGTCATGGCCGCCTCGTACAGCCGCTTCATGAAGTTGACGGCCTCGAGCGCCCGCTCGAACGGCTCGCCCGAGTCGATCACGATGTTGCTCTCGGCGTCCTGCAGCATGCTGTCGAACGAGTACAGGATGGCGCGGTGCGCCATGTTCGAGTCGAGCTCCTGCGCCAGCCCGATGCCGAGCTGCACCCCCTGCTCGTCGCGGATCTTGCCGCCCACCGTGACGAGGTCCTCCCAGGTGGTGGGGCCGTCCGGCATGCCCGCCTTCTCCCACAGGCTGCGCCGGTAGTTGGCGGGGTCTATCGTCCAGCCGATGCAGAAGCCGTAGTACTTGTTCGTGACGGGGTTGAAGGAGTAACGCTTGCCGATGTCGAGCTGATCGCCGAAGCGGCTGGCGGCCTCCTGGTTGATGTCGGTGAGGTCCAAGAGGCTCGGCTCGAACTGCCCCGCCTCGGCCCCCACGATCTCGATGAGGTCGTGCCCGCTGCCCGCCGAGATCTCCGCCGCCACCGCCGTGGGCAGGTCGGCCAGGTTCACGTGGTCGACGATCACGTTCACGCCGTTGGCGGCGCCCCACGCCTTGGCGTAGGCGTCGAACCAGGTGTCGTAACTCGGGACGAAGTGGCTCCACTGGAGGATGCGCAGCGTGCCCGACTGCCCCTGCGCCCGCACGAGCGCCGGCCCGGCGGCCGCGGCCGCCGCCGCCACCCCCATCAGCTTCATGAACGACCTACGCGAGATGCGCTTCCTGAACGGGTCGAGCCTAAAGAGCTGATCCACCTTCACTCCTTCCACTCCCGTGCCGAGCACGGGCTGCCCGATGGGACCGCGGCCGGCCGCCTGCCGGCACGCCCGCCGCGAACGGCCCCCCGAGACGGGCATAGGGCGTCGCCTGAGGCCCGAGGCTCACGGCAGGGAAGGGAAGACGCGGTGGAAGGAGGCCCCGCGTGAGCGCGGGCGAGGCTGTTTGCACGACTCGACTCCGGCTCGCCTCCTTCTCGCGCGAACGCGCGCGCCTGGCGAGGGTGGCTCGGCGCGCCGCTCGCGGCGCCCGGCCGGCCACGGCCTGCGCGGCCCGCTGCGCAGGTGCGCGCGGCCGCCGCTAGGTCGCCAGGTTAGTTACCGAGGTCACAATAGGTCCGGGCGGGCGGGCGGTGCAAGGGTAGATGGGCGGAGGGGGGTGAGCGAACGGCGTGGAGAACCCCTCGACCGTGAGCCTTCGTGCACCGCGGCCACACTCACGCTTCTCACTGCGCTCGGGCCGAGACTCGGGCCACGAGGGGCAGCCCTCGAAACGCGTTGAAACCCGGTCCGTATCTGGGCGCCTGGGCCGGGTGGAGCGAGTGGCGCAACCGGTTCGAGCAAGCCCTGGCGCTTGTGCCAATCAAGCTGGTTGCCACCGCTCTAAGCGGCGCCCACGCGAAGCGGGGTAAGAGGTTGATGGCCAGGCAGGTCAGCATCATCGGTAGGCGTAACTTGCAGTTGCTCGTCGCAGGTCTACTCGTAGCGCTCGTCGCCGCCTGCTCCGCGGGTGAGACGACACGCGCAGGCGGCGTCGCAATTTACGCCAGTCTCGACCCCGCCCACGCCGACGCCTTCCCGCTCGACGGCCGCACCCTCGAGGTTTCGCCCCTGCACGTGTTCGTGCGCGAACCGTCGGGCGGACTCGAGTTCGTCGAGTTCACCGTGGTAGGCGCTGATGGCGACAACCTCCTCACCTACACCGACCACGACTCCCCCTTCACTCCGACGGCGGATGCCGGGCCGTTGGAGCTGGCCGAGTACGGCGAGGGCACGCTAACCATTGTGGCCAGGTCGAAGCTCGCCGCGGGCCCGACGGTCACGGCCCACGCCACCTTCCGGGTCGCGAGCGCACAACAGCCCCCGGCCGACCCCGATGACCCGCGCGAGCCTCACGACCCGAGCGGTCCGGGTGCGCCGGGGCGACCCACGACGGGCAACATCTGGCAACCCAAGCCCGGCACGTCGTGGCAGTGGCAGCTGTCTGGCAGGCTCGACACTAGCGTTCCCGCCGATGTCTACGACATCGACCTCGAGACCAACAGCGCCGCCACCATCGCCCAGTTGCACGACCAGGGCCGGCGCGTCATCTGCTACTTCAGCGCCGGCAGCTTCGAGCCCGGACGTTCCGACGCCGGGCAGTTCCCCGCGGCCGTGAAGGGCAAGAAGATGGCCGGTTGGAACGAGCTCTGGCTCGACATCCGCAAGATCGACGCCCTCGCCCCCGTCATGCTCGCGCGCCTCGACATGGCCGTCGCCAAGGGTTGCGACGCCGTCGAGCCCGACAACGTCGACGGCTACCAGAACGACACCGGCTTCCCCCTGAAGGCGGCTGACCAACTCGCCTACAACCGCTGGCTGGCCGGCGCCGCGCACGAACGCGGCCTCGCCATCGGCCTCAAGAACGACCTCGATCAGGTGACGGACCTCGTCGACCACTTCGACTTCGCGGTCAACGAGGAGTGCTTCGCCTACGGCGAGTGCCGGCTGCTCCTTCCTTTCGTCAGGGTAGGCAAGGCCGTGTTCGGGGCCGAGTACGAGATCCCGACTGCACGCTTCTGCGCCGAGGCGAACGAGCTCAACATGGACTTCATCCGCAAGAACTGGGACTTGGACGCCTTCCGGCAGTCCTGCCGCTGAGGGCCTTAGCGCGGGAGCGGGTCAGCCGGGCAGGCCGGTGACGTCGCGGTTGGTCACCTGCACCGGCACCTCAAGGTTCGCGCCGCGGGACACCGCGAAGTCGGCCAGTTCCGGCCGGTTGGCGTAATCGAGTACGAACAGCTCGCGCCCGGTCGCGCGCAGGCCCGGCAGGCGCGCGGCGTTGTCGAGGAGCTCGCGGCCGCGCAGGGCGCGGTAGCCGTCCTCCCAGGTGGTGGAGAAGGCCTCGAACAGGAAACCGTCCACGAGGGGCGCCAGGTCGGCGAGTAGCGCGTGACCGCGGTTAGCTAACATGTAACCTCCGGCGACGACGGCACGCAACTCGCGCACGACAGCGAGCGCCGCCCTGCGGTGGCCGCCAAGGATGGGCGGCGTCTCGAGGGTGTCGAGCAGGAGCCCCGTGAAACCGGCAGCCAGAGCCGCCTCTGCCTGCCGCCGCAGGTGCTCGTGCCAACCCGGGTGGGCTACGTCGACGTAACTGCCGCCCCACACGGGGTTCTTGCCAGCCAGCTGCCACGGCGCCATCGGGCCCGTGTCCTCGCCCACCGACAGGTAGGCCAGGGAGCTAACGCCCTGCGCGGTCAGCGCGGCGATCTCCCCGGTCGTGTAATGGTCAGGTTGCAGCACGACACGCCGACTGGCAGCGAGGGCGGGCAGCTGTCCGGAACCGTAGTAAACGAGGAGGTCGCCGTGACCCCTATAGGAGGTAGATGGCATACCGGCCCACCTGCCTGACACGCCACTGGGCCACGAGCAGTAGGGAGGCGGCCAACGCGACGCCCACCCAGAGGAAGGGCAGCCCCGCCCACGCCGCCACCCCCGCCAGGACGAACGGCACGCTGGCGCCGGCCGGGTTGCCGAGCGCGAAGTCGACCACGGCGATCCCGAGGCTCGTGCCGAACAGGCCGAAGGCGTACCAGTGGAAATGCCACGGCGCCGGCCCGGCGAGGAGCTCGAGAGCCAACGCGGCGCCCAATGGGACGAGGAACAGCGTCACGTAGCCGAGGAGGGCGAGCTGCGCGAACTGTTTGAAGTCCGCCCTGTTCCGCGCGCGCCAGAGGCGGTCGGTGAGTAGCGCCTTTAGGGCGATGAGGAGACGCTGCGACACCAGGATGATGACGAGCAGCAGTAGCGCGCCCGGCAGGACGTTGCGGTCGGGCTCCTGGTCCGCGAGGAGCGCGAGGATGAGCAGCCCCTGGCCCACGCCGTAGAGGAGCGGGTGTGGCACTACGCCGGCGCTGCGCCGCAGCCATGCCAGGCTCTGGCGCGGGTCGTGGCGCGCAAGGGGTAGGCACAGAGAGGTTGCCGTGCCGATGGCCACGAGCTGCACGACGATCGGTGGCAACGAGAACGCCGCCGAGAGCGCGAGGCCGGCCCCGACCACCAGCGGCACGGCGACCGCGGCGAGGTGCCGTTCGGCCCAGAGCAGGCTGCCAACCGCGAACCAGACGAGCGTTGGCGCCAGCGTGGCCGGCCCGAACCGCAGGAGCAGCCAGGTCAGGGCCAGCGCCACCAGCCCCAGCTGCACGATCACGGCCAGCGCCCCGCGTTGGTCGGCGTGCGGGAGCTCGCCCTTCGCCTTCATGAGTAGCGCGGACCCGACCTGCGACCAGACGAGCACGACGACGGCCGGCGCCAACATCTCCACCTGACTGAAGGCGCCCAGGAAGTAGGTGATCACGAACGCCAGGCACATGGCCGTAGGCGTGGCCCAATCGCGCTTGTCTTTGCGCTTCGGTTCGCGCCGCTCGCGGATCCTCGGGGTGCGCTCGTAGAGCGCGTGCGCCAGCTCGAAGTGACTGGTCACGTGGAAGCGCGCAAGGGCGGTCGGGCTGTTGAGGCCGAGCGCCTCCAAGTGCGCGACGATCTCGTAGGGGTCGCTTGCCTCCAGGCAGAGCCGGTTGAGGGAGCGGCCGAGCCGGTCGATGGGGTCGCTGCTGCGGCGCTCGGCTCCCGCCCAAGAGTCCGCCGCCACCTCGGGTGGCACGTAGTCGGGCGGCGTGTAGGCGACGGGCTGGCTCATCAGACGGCGCGGGCCTGCTTGCGGGCGCGCACCCCCAGCTCGCCATAGAGGCCGCGGTAACCGTCGTACATGCGCGAGAGCGTGAAGAGCTGTAGAGCGCGCTCGCGGGCGCCGACGCCTAGGCGCCGTCTGAGCGGAACGTCCACGAGGAGTTCCGTCAGAGCGGCGCCGAGCTCGTCGGGCGAGCGTGGGTCGACCATCCGCCCGAAATCGCCGACCGCCTCCCCGACGCCACCCACCTGGGTGGCCACCACCGGTCGGCCGCACATCATGGCCTCGATGGCAACGTACGGGAAGCCCTCGGAGATGCTGGAGAGCGCCACGACGTCGGCGGCGTGATAGGCGTGATGAACCGGCTTGACCGGCCCCTCGAAGGTGACGGAGCCGCCCAGGTCGAGGTCGCGCACGAGTCCCTTGACCTTGGCGTCGTACTCCTCGTTCCCCTTCGGGACGGGCCCGAAGAGCTTCAGCTTGGCCTCCGGCGCGGACTTCGTCACCGTCGTGAACGAACGCACAAGGGTCTCGAGGTCCTTGATGGGGTCGATGCGGCCCACCCACGACACGGTGGGTCGTGACTGCGTGTCTGTTGTGGCCACGGGGAACGCCTCCGGCGCGACGCCGTTGTACACGATGCGCGTTCTCTCGGCCGGCGCCCCGAGCTCGATCTGCCAGGTGCGGTTGAACTCGCTGACCGACACGATCAGGTCGGCCTCCTGGTACATCATCCGCGCCAGGGCGTAGTAGAAGCGGGACCGGAGCAGCTTGAGGCCCGGCGGGTTCTCCTCGCTCGTGAGGCTCAGGTACCGCTCGCGCAGGTAGAGGCCGTGCTCGGTGAGCATCAGCGGCACACCGTAGGCCTTGGCTACTAACCAGGCGGGGATGGCCGAGAGGCCGTTCGAGGTTGTGTGGGCCTGGTCGGCGTGCGGTGGGATGAAGAGGAGGGGCCCAAGCGTGCCCTTCAGCCAGTTGACCGCCAGCGCGACCTCCGCCATGGGCGGAGCCTCGCCGTTGGTGCGCCAGATGGCCACACGCACCGCCTCCCAGGTGGAGCGCTTGTCGAAGTAGGGCCACAGGTCGACGTCGGTGCCCAGCGTGGCGAGGTCTAGAAGCCCGGTCGCGAACGACTCGAGGTCGTCCTCGGCGAACCCAAGCAGGCGTTCCAGGCCGCGCGCGAACGTGCGTTCGGAGCCGCGCCCCTTGCCGGGACGACCGCTCCTTGGCGTCCACAGCCTGACGGAGGTCAGGCCTCTCACGTTGGCGGATAGGGCGTAGGCCGGCTTCGTCGGCAGCGGCCCGGTCACCTCGAGCAGGTGGTACTCGTGCTCGGCCATGCCGCGCACCAGCTGGTCGCACCAGGTCGAGACCCCACCCATGATCGAGGGGTAGGTGCCTTCGGTGGTCAGGAGGAGCTTCACGCCGCGCCCCCTGCGGCCGCGCGCGCGACTACCCACCACGCGCCCACCTCCGCACGCCGACGCGCGGTGCGGCGAGCGTGCCGCGCCGTGTGAGCGCCGGGTCGGAGGTGAGCGGGGCGGGAGGGCGGCATCGTCATGTCAATCCAAGAACTCGAAGCTCACGTCGATCGCGACGTCGGAACGGACGATCATGCTGCAGGTTTGCCCGGTGCAGGCTCCCGTGAAGCCGCCGAGGGTGGAACCGAGGAGCGGCACGGCCGTGAGGGTGACGGTGGTACCGGCCGGGACGGTGGCGCTGCAGTCGTCCACGCACGCCTGGCCGGCCGGGCTGGCGATGACGGCACCCAGGCCCGACCCCGAGAAGGTGAGGGTGAGTTCGACCATCTCGGTGACGGGCGGGGTCTCGACCGTCACCGTCGTCTCCCTGACGACCTCACCGCCGGGCCAGGCGGCCACCAGTTCGTACGTCGTGGTGGCGAGGGGGCCCACGGAGCGGCTGCCGTCGGCGGGGAGGTCGGTGGCCACCACGGCGCCGCCCTTCTCGCGCAGGACGATGCTCGTCGAGGTGCCGGTCACCGTCCAACTGAGGAGGGCGCTCTGGCCGGCCGTGATGGTCGCCGGCGACGCGCCGAACGTGATGCTCGGCTCGACCGGCGCCGAGGTGACGGCCACGGTGGCCGTCCGCACGATGGGGGCGCCCCCGGTCCAGGTGACAACGAGCTCGTAGGTGGTCGTAGTCGCCGGGCTCGCGGTGTGCGAGCCGGTGGCCGGCAGACCTCCCTCGACCTCGGCGCCGCCCTGCACCCGCAGCGAGATCGATTCGTGGGCACCCGTGACGCTCCAGTGGAGCTCGGAGCTGCCGCCCGCGACGATGCTCGCGGGGTCGGCGACGAACGTGATGGCCGGCGCCTCCGGCGGGGTGACCGTGACGACGGTGCTCGCCGTCACGGCGGCGCCACCGGAACGCGCGACGACCAGCTCGTAGGTAGTGGTGGCGGCCGGGGTCACCGCCAGCGTGCCGCTCGGCTGCAGCAGCGTGGCGACCATGCCGCCGCCGGCTTCTCGGACCGTAATCGTGTCGAACGCCCCCGTCACGTTCCAGCCGAGCGTGCTCGTGTCGCCGAGGTCGATGCCGGCGGGTGTGGCGGTGAACGACTCGATGACGGGGGCGGTTGGCGCTCCCCCGTCGACGCTGAAGCGGATCGTCTGCCCGGGAGCGAGGCTCCTCTGCGAGATGGTGCGACCGTTGTAGGTGACGTTGGTGGCGCCGCCGCCAAGCGACGCGCCAGTGAAGAAGACGGGGCCGCCAGCGGCCGACGTCAGCGTGACGAGCCCGGTGGATCGGTCCCACACTGCGGACACGCCCGCGTCCAAGAACTGCGTGCGCGCCAGGACGTAGTCGCCCGTCTGGTCGTTCATGTAAGTGAGGAGCGGCTCGTTGACCATGGAGGCGTACTTGCCAAGGAGCACCTCGGTCCAGTCGAAGAGCGTCGAGCGGCCGGCCTCGTACTCGTAGAAGTTGGGGATGTGGAAGTAGTGCGGGTAGGGCGAGCCGGCGAGCAGGTGTCCGAGCGCGATGTCGGTGTCGATGTCGAGGATCTGCTCGTAGGTCAGCGGATCGTCGTAGCCGAGCTCGTGGAAGGTACCCGGAGGGTAGACGATGTTGTACGCCTGCGTGACGGCCGCCGGCGTGGTGACCGTGGCGAACAGGTTGGTGGGGTAGCGCGGCACGAGGAACACGGCGGGGTCCATGGGGTGGACGATGCCGCACGACCAGCAGTCGGGCTCGTGGCTGGGGGTCGACATGTTGGAGGCCAGGTAGCTCTTGCCCGTGGCGACGGCCGCTTCGAGCAGGTAGGGGCTCGAGGCGTTGAGGCCGAAGTCGACCTTCTGCACCGGCTCGTGCTCGGGACCGAGCGGGTCGTACCAGCCGAGGCCGGAGATGTCGCCGGTCACCAGGCTCCTACCCGAGTAGGTCGGGGTGAGCCCGAAGGTCGACGCCAAGCCGTCGTTGAGCGAGATTTCAGTCGTTACCTGCGCCGTGTCGAGGTTCACGTGAGGCGGGTTGTAGTCCATGTAGGCGTGCGTCCACGTGTGGTTGACCCACCAGAAGTCGCCCGCCAGGCAGCGCGTCATGCTCGATAGCGTGTGCAAGTTGGTGGGCAGGGCGCAGTCGACGACGCTTCCGACGTCGGCACCCGAGCCGTTGAAGGCCATCGACCAGGTGAAGTCGCTGGCGATGCCGCCGCCGATGGCGCGCAACAGGTTCTGCTGCGCGACCAGGCTGTATGCGTCCTGCGCCGACATGGCGAAGCCGGGGTCGTCGACGATCTGCGCCGTGTCGACGTCCCACAGGCCGGTGACGCTGAACCAGTCGTCGACGTCGGCCTGGTAACTGTTGCGCTTCTCGCCGATGTGCACGCCGCCGAGCGCCCAGCGAAGGAGCGACGGCCCGATCTGTTGGGTGTAGATGGCTGGCGTGTTGGTGACGCCCCAGGCGGGGTTGTTGTAGAGCATGGCAACTCGCTCGCGGCCGTCCGTGTTCGTGTGCACGGCGAGGATGTCGCCGTTCGCGGCCGTGAGGAGCGGGGTGGTGCCGGGCTGCGGGTCGCTGCTAGGGAAGCCGGTGGTGCCGTAAGGGAGGATGACGCTGCTCACACCTAGGTCGGTGAAGACCGCACGGCCCGCCGCCGTGGCAGTCAGGGTCATGCCGTCCATCGGCGTCTCGCCGCCCACCGGCGTGACGCCGTAATCCTCGTGAGGGCTGTAGGGGCTGGCGAAGAGCGTCGCCTGGCGCACCCCGTAGGCGCGCTCGTAGTTGAACAGGACGTCCCACTCCGTGCTGCTGAGGGCCGAGGGCCACGCCGTGCCGTCGAAGTACACCAGGTTGCTGGTGCTGAGCAGCACCGCCTGGTAGCGACCGACGCCGTCCTCGCGCACGAGGACCTCCGGCGTGATGGTGGTGGTGCTGGCGACCACCCAGTCGTACGGGACGCCGGCCTGATCCAGGAGCGTCTTCCAGGCGCCCGCGGAGGCCTCCGCGACGAGGTTGTCTGTGGCGCTGAGGAGGAGGGCCTTCATCTCGACCTCGTCGCCTAGGGCCTGGGGCATGATCCAGCCGCTGGGCTCGCCTTCCGGGATGACGCCCAGGTGCAGCGGGGCAGAGTAGAACGGCCCGCGCGGCACGAAGGCGGCGCCGTCCCACTCGGGGGCGCTGGTGGGCGGGAGCTCGAAATCGGCTCGTGGGTCGGCGCTCCTTGTGGGGGCGCCCGTGCTGCTGCACGCAGCCAAGACGCTGATCAGCACCCCCATGAGGAGTAGCGTCACCGCCTTGAGCCAGACAGCGTCGCGGCCGCTCCTGCCGACCACCTTCACAGGCTCCCCGGGTAGGCGAGGCGAAGGGTGTTGACCATGAGGAGCGCGCTGCCGCTACGGGCCTGGGTGGTGGTGATGCGGCCCAACGTGTCTAGCGTGCCGGTGGCGAAGCCGGCGTCCACGAGCTCTTGACGCGTGGCGTCCGGGAAGACGAAGGCGCCGAGGGAGTCGTCGGCGAGGCACGAGTAGCTGACCCCACCGCTCGAGCCCACCAGGAGCACGGCGGCCTTGCCGGTGGTGGGGGTCCAACCGAACACGGTGTCCACCGTCACGCCGTTGGCGTCGAAGCCCGGAGCGACGACCGGTTCGCTGCCGGTGTCGACGGGGACGCCGGCGAAAGCCGGGAAGCCGCCGGTGGCGGCGATATCCACGGTGAGCGCCGCAGGCAACGGGCCGGTTGCCCCCGCGAGGTGGTAACGGTCGTTCTCGTCGCGAGTCAGGGACGCGTAAGTGCTGCCACCGACGTGAAGCGTGGGGTCGCCGGCGAGCAGCCGGTTCCCGCCCGCAGCGGGCGAGGCAGGACCCGTCCCGGGCGCCGCCGCCGACGCCACGCGGCAGGTGCCGAGCTGCTCTCCGAACGGCTCGGCGAGAAGTCGTTCCGCCCGCGCAGTGCCGAGCGCAACGAACGTCGCCTGGCCAGCCGCGGCGCCGGCGTGCGCCTGGGTCAGGAGAACCACGCCGACGCGGTCGACCGACCCCGGCGCGAGCTGATCCTGCGGCCTGCAACTGGCCAGCACCGTCGCCAGGCAGGCGAGCGCTGCTGCGGCGGCGAGCCTCGCGCCGCGGCCGGTACCGTGTGAACTCGTGAACGTCATCTGGCAGGGTCCTTTCGGTTGGGGGCGCGCCGCGCTGCCGGCTCGGGGCGAGGCGGGCGCGCGACTGCGGACCAGGTGCCGCGCCCCCGCGGCCGTGGGTCTCATATCGGGCAGCGCGAGTACTTTCGCGCTCGTACGTTGGAGAGTAGGTGATGGCTTCTTACAACGCTCTTATGCCCCCGGGCCGGGCCGCGCCCCAGAGAGGGGTGTGCCTCCGTGGCGCGGCGCCGTCGAACAGGCATGATACCGCGCTCCCGCCCCGCATTGCCGGGTCGAGGTGTCAATGAGGCGGTCGCCGCGCCTTGCACCGCGTCAGTCCTCGAACCCGAAGCGCGCCTCGACCACTAGTGGCTCGCCGGCCAGGACCAACGAGCATGCGTCACCGGTGCACGCACCGCCGAAGCCCTGGAAGGTCGAACCCAGGAGGGGCACCGGCGTGAGTGTCACGGTCGTTCCCTCGAGGTAGGCGACGGTGCACTCGTCGAGGCAGACGGCTCCGTTCGGGCTGCCTATCACGAGACCGAAGGCCTCGCCGGTGACCCGCAGCGTCAGGGTGGTCTCGCCTTCGCCTGGCTCGGGGTCCGGATCCGGGTCGGGGTCAGGGTCCGGTGCGGGCCTGACCACGACCGTGGTCTCGGCCGTGACGGTACCGCCCGCCCAGGTGGCTGCCAACTCGTAGGTGGTGGTCGCCGCTGGTGCGACTTGCCGCGTGCCGACCGTGTTGACGCCAGCGGCGATCACGTCGCCCCCCTTGATCCTCAACGACACGCCCGTGGCGCTGCCCGTGACCGCCCACGACAACTGCGTGCTCTCGCCCTCGGTTATCGTGGCCGGATAGGCAGATAGCGTCACCTCCGGCTCCACCGGTGCGGCGGCGACCTCGACGGTCGCTTGGCGCACGATGTCTGGGCCGCCGCCCCAGCTGACCACGAGGTGGTAGCTGGTCCTCGCCGTGGGGGTGACCGGGAAGCTGCCGACCGCGTCGGCGTTGGCCAACAAGATGACTCCCGCCTCCGTCTGCAGGGTCACGGCGTCGTGAGCCCCGGTCACCTCCCAGGCGAGCGTGGAGGTATCGCCCGCGACGATGCTCGCGGGGTTGGCCGAGAAGCTCACGGCGGGGGCGGCCGGGTTGACTGTCACCAGCGTCGCCGCCGTGACGGGCGCCCCGGCTGGCCACGTCACAACTAGCTCGTAGGTCGTGGTCGCTGTCGGGGTGACCGTGCGGGAGCCGGTGGCCCCAAGCCCATCGGCGATCGTTCCCGCCGAGTTCCTCAGGCTGATGTTCGTGTACGTACCGGTGACCGCCCAGCTCAGGCTTGTCGCCTGACCCGCCGTGACGGTGCCGGGGTTGGCGGTCAGGGTGGCTGCGGGAGCGACCGGCAGAGGTTCGACCGTGACCGTAGTGGTGGCGATGGTGGCGGGGGAACCAACCACCGGCGTGACGACGAGTTCGTAGGTGGTCGTTGTCGTGGGTGCGACCACGGCCGAGCCGGTCGCCGCAACGCCGGAGCTGACGATCTGACCGCCGGAGGTCCGCACGGTCGTGTTCGTGAAGTGGCCCGCCACCTGCCAGGCGAGGGTGCTCGCTCCTCCCACCAAGATCGTGGCTGGCTCGGCAGACAGCGTGCCACTGGGCGCAACCGGCACCTCCACGGTGAGCGCCGTCGTGCGGGTGACGGGTGCGCCACCGCTCCAACCGACCCTGAGCTCGTAAGTGGTGGAGGCGGCCGGGGTCACCGTGAGCGTCCCGCTAGACGCGAGGCCGTCTTGCACGAGGGTGTCGGCCGCGAACACGGCGATGCCGGTCGCCGAACCGCGCACCTCCCAGGCGAGGTGCGCGCTCTGCCCGGCGAAGACGGTGGTGGGGGCGACGGCGAAGCCGATGACCTCGGGCGCGACGGGGGCCGGGCTCACCGTGACGGTCGCCAGGCGGCTCACCGTGCCGCCGAGGTACTCGACGCGGAGCTCGTACGTGGTGGTGGCGGTGGGAGAGACGGGGAGGCTGCCGGTGCTCGCCTGGTCTGCGGCGAGGACGGTGCCCCCCTGGAGGACCGTCACCCGGGTGTGGCCACCGGCCACCACCCAGGCTAGCGTTGAGGTGCCGCCGCTGACGATGTCGGTCGGAGTGGCGCTGAAGGTGGCGGTGGGGACGACCGTGACCTGCTGGCTACTCGTGACCGTCCCTCCGGCCCACTCGACGCGAAGCTCGTAGGTGGTGGTGGCGTCGGGCGTCACGCTTATCGAGCCGTTGCGATCGAGGGCGGAGCCAACGGTCGCGGCCCCGGCGTGAAGCGAGGCGCGCGAGTAATCGCCAGTGATGGACCAGGTCAGGAGGCTGCTCCCGCCGAGGTCGAGGCTGGCGGGCGCGGCCGCCAGCGCGGCGACGGGCGCGACTGGTGGAGTGACGGCGACGGTCACCTCGCGTGTCACCGCGGGCGTCCTCGCCCACTCGACCACTAGACGATAGGTGGTGGTGACGTCCGGGTGGTGCGTGAAGGAGTCGGTGACGGCCGCGGTCGGCACGAGCACCGTACCGGTGGCGGTCTCCAGCCGGACGTTGGTAGCGCCAGCTCCGACGGCCCAGGAGAGGGTGACAGCGTGACTCGCGGTGATGCTCGAAGCGCTCGAGGTGAAGGTGACGGTCGGAGGTTCTGGCGCCGCCTCCACCGTGACGGTGACCGGGACGACGACGGGAGCCCCACCCACCCAATCCAGTACCAGCTCGAAGGTCGTCGTGGCGGTCGGGCTCACCTGCTGCGTGCCGGTGGCGATGAGGCCTGGATAGAGGACGCCTCCGCCCTGCGTGCGGATGGAGATGGACGTGGCGTCGCCGCTGACCTGCCACTCGAGCGTTGTCGCGTCGCCCGAGGCGATGGTGGGAGGCGTGGCGGTGAAGGTGGCGCTCGGTCGCACGGGGGCCGGCGTCACGGCCACCTCGACCGCAGCGCTCAGCGACTCGCCACCTGCCCAAGCGGCCGCGAG
This sequence comes from Trueperaceae bacterium, assembly GCA_019454765.1. Classification (NCBI taxonomy): domain Bacteria; kingdom Thermotogati; phylum Deinococcota; class Deinococci; order Trueperales; family Trueperaceae; species Trueperaceae bacterium. The sequence goes on from JACFNR010000004.1 coordinate 74,164, forward strand.
CTGGTAGCTCGTGGACTCGATCGGGCTGACCGTGAGGTTTCCAGTGGCAGCCAGGCCGTCTGCGACCACGCCGCCGCCAGTCCCTAGCGCCCTCAGTTGTACGTTCCCGTGCGCCCCGGTCACCTCCCAGGAGAGGGTGCTCGACTCGCCGGCGACCAAGACGGTCGGGTCGGCGACGAGGCTGACGGTGGGGGGCTGGATCACCGCGACCGCCAGCTCGCTAGTCAGCGTCCCGCCGACCCAGGAGACGACGAGCTCGTAGGTGACGGTCGATCGTGGCTCGACGGAACGCGACCCGCTGGCCGGGAGGCCGGTTGCTACGTCGCCACCGCCCTTCGCGCGCAACGTGATGTCCGTGTTGGCGCCGATCACCGCCCAACTCAGTTCGACCGGCGCGCCGGCCACCACCTCGAGCGCTGACGCCTCGAACGAGCTGATCTGCGGCGCCGAGGGCGGCGTGCCAGCCACGTCGATGGTCACGCTCTGGTTGGCGGTGAACGCGCGTTCCGAGATGACGCGCCCGTTGTAGGTGACGGTCGTGGCGCCGCTCCCGAGTGACGCGCCCGTGAGGAACACGGTGCCGCCGTTGGCGGAGGTGACGGTGATCTCGCCGGTCGTGCGGTTCCACACACCGCTGACTCCTGCGCGAGCGAAGTCGGTGCGCTTCTGCACGTACGCTGCCGAGTCGTCGTTCTTCAGGGAGTGGAGGGGTTCGTTCACCAGCGCGGCGTACTTGCCGATCAGGACGCTCGTCCAGTCCGTGAGCACCGACTTGCCGGGCTCGTACTCGAAGACGTTGGGGGTATGGAAGTAGTGCGGGTACGGCGAGCCGCTTAGTAGGTGACCCAGGGCGATGTCCGTGTCGACGTCGAGGATCTCCTGGTAGGTGAGGTCGTGGTCGAAGTGGTTCTGATCGGTGCCGTGCTCGCCGTAGACCATGTTGTACGCGTCCACGACCTCCGCCGGGGTGGTAACGGTCGCGAACAGGTTGGTGGGGTAGCGAGGGACGAGGAAGACCTCGAACCCCGACGCCGCCCCGTAGACGTTGTTGGCGAGCGTGAGGTAGGTGCCGCACGCCCAGCAGCCCGGCTCGTGGCTGGGGGTCGACATGTTCGACGCCACGTAGCCGTGCCCGGTGCTCACGGCCGCGCGGATGAAGTAGGGGCTCGAGTAGTTCAGGCCATGATCCACCTTGGGGCCGGTGTCGGGGCCTTGCGGGGCGTACCATCCCAAGCCCGAGATGTCGCCCGTTACGACGCTGTTCCGGGAGTAGTTGGCGCCGAAGCCGTAGGTGACGGCGAGCTGGTCGTTGTCGGATAGGCGCTGCTCGACCTCGGCCTGGTCGAGGTTCACGCCGAAGGTTGGGATGAAGTCCATGTACTCGTGATCCCACGTATGGCTAACCCAGAAGAAGTCGTTGGCAACGCACTTGGTGATGTAGGTGAGTGTCGCGGAGGTGGATTCGGTGCAGTTGGTGGGCACCTGCCCCTGACCGTCGTACGTGGTGCCCATGCCGTTGAAGGCCATGCTCCACGTGAGGGCGGAGGCTATCCCGCCGTTCTGGGAGCGCAAGGCCTGCTGTTGGTCGCGCAGGCTCAGGACGTCCTTCGCCGTCAGGTTGAAGGCGTCGTCGTCGATCTGGTGCGTGTTCGCGTTCCAGTGTCCTGCGTCTAGGAACCAATCGTCGATGTCGCCCTGGAAGCTGTTGCGCTTCTCGCCCAAGTGGATCCCGCGGGTGGCCCACCTGACGAGGGCGGCGCCCAGTTGCTGGGTGTAGGCCACCGGCACGCCGCCCCAAGCGGCGTTGTCGAAGAACAGCCCTACGTACTCCCGGCCGCCGTTCGTGACCCGCACCGCCATGACGCTGCCGTCCTGTGCGGTCAGGAGGGGGGTGGCGATACCCGGGTTGACCAGGGTGCTCGGGTAGCCGTAGGAAGCCTCCACGGTGATCTGGCTTGCGGCGTCGACGTCGGAGAAGACGTCGCGCCCGGCGCTAGTCGTGCCGAGTTGGTAACCGGTGAGGCCCACTCCCGTTACGGGAGGGGTGACCCCGTAGTCGTCTGGCGAGCCCCAAGGGAAGGAGGGCTGGGCGTATAGCGCCACTTGACGCACCCCGTAGGCGCGCTCGTACGCCTGCAGCACCGCCCACTCGGCCGCATCGAACGCGGATGGGAAGGTGCCGTCGGGCGCTTCGTAAGCGAGGTTGTTGGTGGCCAGGAACACCGCCTGGTACCGGCCGGTACCGTCGCTGGCGACCAGCCGGTCCGTGAGCGACTGCGGGTTCCACTCCGGGTCCGTGGCCACGATGTGGTCGTACGGCATGCCGACCTGCTGGAGCAGAGCTAGCGCGGCGTTCAGTGACGGTTCGAAGGGATCGGTCGCGTGGAACGGTCGCGCCGAGATGACCAACGCTCGCATCTGCACCACGACATCACCAGGGGCCTGCGGCCAGAGGACCGTCGCCTCTGGATCGGCGGCCGGCAGGATGTAACCGAGGTGAAGTGGGAGCGATGAACCCGGACCCTTGCGGGCGAGGTTCGGGTTCCAGGCCGGGGCCTCGGGCGGGACCGCAGCCTGCGGTCCGTCTCGCCTCGGGCCGGCGTCAGCGTTCGGGCCGTCGCCGCTACACGCGGCGACGGCCAAGACGACGGCGATCAGCAGGAGGGCGAAGCGGATGGCGGCGCTCCTCGTCAAGCGGCGGTGCTTGGGTGCTCGTGGCATGACGTCACTCGTTCCTTGGGTCGGTGAGGCGGAGGGCGTTGATCATCAGGAGCGAGCTGCCGCTCGTGGCCTGGGTGCTGGTGATGCGGCCGACGACGTCGAGCTTGCCGCCGGCGAAGCCGGCCGCTGCGAGCTCCTGGCGCGTGGCCTCGGGGAAGGCGAAGGTGCCGGTGGCGTCGTTGGCGAGACAGCTGAAAGCGGTTCCCCCGCCCGAGCCGATGAGGATGACCGCCGAGCCAGCCTCGCCCGGGTCCCACGCGAACGCCGTCTCGGTCGTGATGGCATCGGGATCGACGGTGTCGGCGAGCCGCAGCGCCGTTCCTGTGGCGACACTCAGGTCCGTCAACGACGGGAAAGCTCCGCTCACGGCCAGGTCGAAGCTCAAAGCCGCAGGCAGTGGCTCGGTCGCGCCAGCCAACTGGTAATGGCCGGAGTCGGTGCGCGAGAGGGAGGCGTAGTTGGTGCCGCCAGCCCGGAACGTCGCGTTACCGGCGTTCAGCCGGTTGCCGGTTGCGCCGGGGGCCATCGGACCTGCCGAGGGGTCTACGTCACCGGTCACGCGGCAAGAACCGACCTGAGCACCGAGCGGCGCCGCTACCTGGGCCGCTGCGCGCGGCGCCTCTAGTCGGGTGAAAGTCGCCTGCCCGGATACCTTTCCGCTTGGTGCCTCGCTCAGGAGCACCACCCCGATGCGGTCGACAGATCCGGCCGGGCGGCCCTCCGGCGGCCTGCACGCCACCAAGACCGCGCCCAGGCAGGTCAACAGCGTGACCCATCGACGCCACGCTCCGTTCATGGTTCTGGTGCTCCGCGAATGCGCCATGCCGTCCGGTCCTTCCGTGTCCCGGTCGGTTGCGCTACTGGCTCAGCGTGCTCCAAGCGCCCATCTACGGAGCACGCGTCGTTGCTTCGGGTTGTGTAGGGCTCGCCCCAAGGTCAGCGTTTGGGCGAGCCCTTTGGATGAGAAGTATATGTGTGAAATTCTCACGGCGTTCTTACGTGGCCACCCGGTAGGGCTCCGACATCCCGGCGCGGTCGAGGCGAGGAGGCGATCTTGTGATAATCCCGCGAGAGCCTCCTAGCTAAGATGGTGCCAAGCTCGGCCTGGTCGGTTCGCTCCGACTACGGCCGCGTTCGTGCCGCTGCACGCCGAGGAGGGCCAGGACGATGTTGAGAAGGTTGACCGTACCGTTCGTGATCGCGCTGCTCATGGTTGCTTGCACGCCAGAGCAGGGACCCGCCAAGTTGACAATCAGTTCCAGGACGCCGGCCGCCGGCGCGGCCAACGTTGCCATCGACTCCGTGGTGAGCGTCACGTTCAGCACGGCCATCAAGGTGGCTAGCCTCGACGGCAAGTTCACGCTCGCACGAGGCGGTGCCGCGGTCCCGGGGATCGTCAGCTACGACCCCGCCGCTCGCAAGGCCACTTTCACCCCGGCGACGCCACTCGCCAACGGCACCGAGTACACCGCCACGGTTGGTGCCGAAGTGGAGAGCGCCCAGGGCGTGAAGCTGGGCGCCAAGAGTTCCTGGGTGTTCACGACGGTGGCGGTCGCCCCCAGCGTGACTAGCGTCACCATCCAGGGCGGCGACCAGGCCGTGACGGCCGGTGACTCGGTGGACCTCGACGTGGTCGTCGAGGTCGTCGGCGGCGCAAGTCAAGCCGTGACGTGGAGCAGCAGTGACGATGCCGTCGCGATGGTGACTGCCGACGGTGTCGTGACCGGCGTTGCCGCCGGCAGCGCGACCATCACGGCCACGAGCGTGGCCGACGCGGAGAAGTTCGACAGCGTGACCGTTACAGTCGCGGCCGCACCCGCGGTCACGGGCATCGCCATCGACCAGGCCGCCCCGGCCACCACCGTCGGCGGAACCGTCACCCTCACGGCGACTGTCTCCACCGTCGGGGGGGCGAGCACCGCCCACACCTGGGCCAGCGCCAACGAGGCCGTCGCCACGGTCGACGAGGCCACTGGCGTCGTCACCGGCGTCGCTTCCGGCACGGCCGAGATCACCGTCACGAGCGATGCCGACGCCGCATACAGCGCAACGGTCGACGTGGTCGTGGCCGAGCCCCTCGCCTTCGGTGGCGATTACGCCGCGTTCGTTGGGACCGGCAGCGTCACGAACCCGATCTCCCTGGCCGCACCCGCCGCCACTTCGCCTGGCTACGGGGACCTCACCTACGCGCTGACCGCCGGCGCCCTGCCAGCCGCGTTCGTCGTGGACGACGGCGTGAACCCTGCCGAGACGTTCGAACTCACTGTCGACGCCGCGACCGGCCAGATCTCGGGGGCCACCGGCTACCCCGGCACCTACACGGGCACCGTGACCGTCACCGACTCCCTCGGGCAGACGGCGGAGATCGACTTCGCCATCGACCTGGCGCTGTCGATGCAGGTGTTCAACTCCGAAGGCACCGCACCCCAAGGGACGTTCGCCTACACCAACGCCAGCACCACCGTGGTGCCCGGGGATCGCATCAGGGTCAGCGGCGTGACCAACACCGAGTGGCTCCCCGCCGACTTCGCCTCGCAGCTGGTGTTCGAGCTCGACTACGTTTCGGCCGTTCCGGCCCAGACGCCGGCCGACGCCGCGGCCGCGTTCGAGGTGAACACGGCCCAGGGCACCGTCACCCGCGGGGTTGCGCCCACGACGGGCGACGACATCGACTGGACCTTCGACCTGGTGCTGAGCTACGGAACCGATACAGCGACAGTGCCGCTCGTGTTCGAAGGGGTCGTGCCCTGAGTTAGACCGAACGCTGTAACCGCAGAGAGTCGTGGGGGCGCCCCGGGGGGGGGCCCCCCCCGGGTGGGGGGCGGGCGGGGGGGGGGAGGCCCCCGCGCCCCGGGCCCCCGCCCCCCCCCCCCCAACCCAAGGGCCCCGCGGGCA
>JACFNR010000004.1:79789-93674 GCA_019454765.1 Trueperaceae bacterium
CGGGTTGCTCCGAACGCCCGCGGCGGGGGGGGGGGGGGGGCCCCGGCCCGCCGGGGGGGCGCCCCCACGACTGGTAGGGCGCTAGCGTGGAGGTCGTGCCGCCGGCGCCGGGTCACCCGGCCCGCGCCCTGCTAACCTAGGGCACGAGATGACGTGGGAAACCGAGAGGGAGCTAAGCCCTTGAGCATGTTGCCGGCCGAACCGCCGATGGCGCAGACCAGGACAGTCCGACTTCCGGAGGTGATGCGAGCCCTACGACGCGGCGCCCCGCTGGCGCTGCTTGCCGCGCTGATCGCGGGGATCGTCGCGTTCGTCGTGACCGAGCGGATGGCGCCGGTCTACGAGGCGTCGGCCGGCCTCCTCGCCTCACAACCGCCGTCGTCCTTCGGCAACGTCGACCTGATCCGGCCGCCGGTCGTCGATCCGCGCGTCTACCAGCGAGTGCTCCTGGACAGTACCCTCATGCACGACGCGCTACTGCGCCTCGATGGCGTGGACCGCGGTCCGGCCGCCATGAAAGCGTTCCAGCGGCGTGTACGCGTGTCGGTCGAGAACCAAGACATCTCGAGCGTGATCCATATATCCGTACGCGACTCCGATCCCGAGCGTGCGGCAGCGTACGCCAACGCCATCTCCGCCGCCCTCATAGACTGGGATCGCGACCGCGCTCGGGACATGGTGGCCAACAGCATCGCAGCGATCGAGCGCTCCATCAGCGACATCGACGCCGAGATCGCCGCCGCCGTGAGTGCCGGCGATGCCGGCGAGGCGCAACGGCTCCAGGCGCTTGGGGCCACCCTCCGCGAGCAGCGGGTACGGGAGTTGGAGTCTGCGCGTGCGCGGAGTGCCTCCGCGGTGGTCGTGGGGTTGCTCGAGAACCTCAGCGTGGCGCAGCCACCCGCCGGAGCGATCGGGCCACGCCTAGTGTTCAACGTCTTCGTGGCCCTCGTGCTTGGCCTGCTGTTCGGTTACGCGATCCAGTTCGCGCGCTGGTCGCTCAACCATAGCTTGACCAGCCGCGAGCAACTGGCCGACCTGACCGGCCAGCCGGTGCTCGCCGTGTTCCCGCGCACCCGGCGCGGTAGCCACCGCCTCGCCGCCGACGCCGTCGGGTTCTTCCGCGCGAACCTCTTGCGTTCCGTGCGCGGCGAGCGCCCGGTCGTGTTCGGCATCACTAGTCCCGACAGCTACCTAGAGAAGACGGGCGTCGCTGCGTCACTCGCCGAAGGCCTCGCGCGCAGTGGCCTCCGCACGCTGCTGATCGACGCCGACCTCCGCCAACAGGGACCCGGCTTCGGGATCGACCTGGGTCGTTCGCAGACCCCGTCGTTCGACGCCTACCTGCAGAACCCCAACTTGGAGATGCAGCCCGTGACGGTGGTCAGCGACGCGCGGGCGTCGTTCGACATCCTCCCGGCCCGCGTTCCGGCCCGTCAGCCGAGCGAGCTCATCGCCTTCGGTTTCGACGCGCTCATCGCCAACCTGCGCCAACGATACGACGCCATCGTCGTGGACCTGCCGCCCATGCTCGCCTACGCGGACGCCTTGGCGGCCGCGCCGGCCTGCACGGGAGTCGTCCTGGCGGTCGCCGTGGGCGGCAACGGGAGGCACGTGGCCGACGCCGTCGAGTTGCTCGATGCCAACCGCATCCACCTCCTGGGCGCCGTTCTGACCGGCAACGGGAACACGCGGCGCGCTCGGGTTGCGACCGCGAGCGGGCGCCCGCCCGGCCAGACGCCCCCACCCGACCCGCAACCGCGCGGGGCACGCGCCCGCGTGAAACAGCGCTGACCGTGAGCATAGCGGGGGCGCGCGGCGGCCTCGTCGTGTCCCTCGACTTCGAACTGGCGTGGGGTGTGTTCGACACGCTGGGCGTTGACGGCGATTATCGAGCCAACCTGTACGGCGCGCGAGAGGCCGTGCCGCGCATACTGGACCTGTTCGAGGAACACGGTGTGGCAGCGACCTGGGCCACGGTAGGTTTCCTGTTCGCGGAATCGCGAGATGAACTGCTGTCCTTCGCTCCCGACGAGCGCCCGAGCTACGTCGACAGGCGTCTGGATCCGTACCTGGAGCAGTTGGGCGAGGGCGAGGCCGACGACCCTTTGCGATACGCCCCGTCGTTGATCGCGGAGATCGCGAGTCGGCCACGCCAGGAGATCGCCAGCCACACCTTCTCGCACTTCTACTGCCTAGAGGCCGGACAGACGCTCGAGGAGTTCGACGCCGACCTGGCGGCCGCCCGCCGGATAGCGGCGGCGCGCGGACACGAGGTCACCTCGCTCGTGTTCCCGCGCAACCAGATCCGCGCCGACTACCTGCCTGCACTCGTGCGGAACGGCTTCACCGCCTACCGGGGAGCCGAACCCAACTGGTTCAACCGGCCCCGCGCCGGCGCCTCCGGATCGCTCCCGGTGAGGGCCGTGCGGCTGGCCGACGTCTTCCTCGACCTGACCGGCCCCGGCGCCGTTCCTTGGAACGAGGTGGCGCAGCCAGGCGGGCTCGCGAACGTCCGCTCGAGCCGTTTCCTGCGACCCAGGGTGAACCGTCCGTACCTTGAAGCGTTGCGTTGGAGGCGCGTCGCAGCCGGCATGACCACGGCCGCCGCGCGGGGCGCCCTCTTCCACCTCTGGTGGCACCCGCACAACTTCGGCGCGAACCTGGAGGGGAACCTGACAGCGCTCCGGGGGCATCTCGAGCTGTACGCGAGGTTGCGGGAACAGTACGGCTTCGGGAACTACTCGATGGCGGAGGTCGCGCGACTCGCGCCCCCCGTCACCGCCGCACAGTAGCCCTCTGCTCCAACAACTCGGCGTAAAGCGTGTCGTGCATGGCCAGCACGTTCGAGATGTCGAACGCACGCATGGCGAGGCGACCGTTGCGGCCCATGGCGTGCGCTGCTTCGGGTTTGCTCACCACCGCTCGCATGGCGTTCGCGATCGCGACCGTATCACCAACGCCGTGCAGGTACCCCGTCTCAGGCGTCACGAGCTCGCTGACACCGCGGATGTGGCTCGCTATCACGGGGCGCTCCAGGCTGGCGGCCTCCATCAGGGAGCGAGGCAGCCCTTCGCGCTCGGACGGCAGCAGCACCGCGGACGACGCGGCTATCAGGGTGGGGATGTCGTCACGGTACCCGAGCAGCCTCACCCGCTCGCCTACTCCCAGGCGCCGCGCCTGCTCCTCGACCTCCGACATGAGGGGTCCAACGCCGGCGAGGGCGAGCACCGCATCGGGCATCCCGCTGGCGGCCAAAGCCGCCACGGCGTCGCGGTGGCGTTTCCCGGGGTTGAACTCGGCGATCATGGTGAATAGCGGCTGTCCCCGTGACAGACCCAAGGCGGTTCTGAGGGCCGTCACCTGCTCCTCGCTCACCGCGTCCGGGGCGTACCTGGCAGTGTCCACCCCGATGCCGGGCATGTAGACCAGGCCGCCCCGTCGCGCGAGTGGGAACGAGCGCGCTGCGGCGAGATCCTCCCGGTTGATGACGATGAGGCGGTCGGTCCAGTCGCTCGCCAGCCGTTCGAGGGTCCGCATCACTACCGCCTGCGTGCGTGGCGCGCCTCGGAAGAAGTGGAAGCCGTGCGCCGTGTACACCACTTTCACTTCTCCCCGTGCGCGCCGGGAGCGCAGCGCGAAGCGGGTCACGAAGGCCGCCACCGGGTCGTGGGCGTGCACGATGTCGTACGCACCGGCGGCGACCACCTGGCGCACCATGCCGGGTACCGCCGTCAGGTTCACCGGGTCGGTGGGCCTACGCGTCCACGCCACGTCGTGAACGGCGTCGAAGGCGGCTATGCACCTCTCCACCCCGCTCACGCCGTTGCTCAACGCCTCGACGCGCCAGCCTCGGTCACGGTAATGCTTCGCGTAGGGGAGGAGGAAGGCAGTCAGCGTAGAGGGCACGCTGGTAGCGATGAGAAGGCGTGGGCGCTGACCGGCACCGCGTACGGTGGTTCCGTCGCTTGACACTACGCCCGTCCCTTACGCGCCAGTAGCTCGCGGTAGAGGGCCTCCCAACGGTCCGCGACCGCGCCCAGCCCGAACGTCGTCTCGACGTGACGACGTAGCTCGGCGCCGAAGCGGGCCAACTCCGGGAGCTCGAGCGACATCAGGCGCTGCATGGCCGCGCCGAGGGCGGCCGAATCGTGAGGCGGGACCACGTAACCGCTGGCGCCGTCCGACACCACCTCGTCGTTGCCGCCGACGTCTGTGACGACGGCGGGGAGACGCGCGGCTCCCGCTTCGAGCAGGACCATCGGCATCCCCTCCCAGGCGGAAGACATGAGGTAGGCGTCCGCGGCGGCCATGAGGTCGGGCACGTCGGCCCTATCGCCCAGGAACGTCACGGTCGCGGCCAACCCCGCGGCCTCCACCTGCTGCTCGAGGCGACTGCGCTGGTCGCCGGAACCAGCGACCAACACGGCTAAGCGCCGTCTCGCGCAGCCAGCATCCTCGACCAGGTGCTTCACGGCGGCCACCATGTTCGGGTAGTCCTTCTGCTCCTCGAGACGGCCCACGGCTAGCCACAGGAACGTGTCGGGGTCGATGCCCAGTTCCCGTCGTTTCGCTTCGCGTCTACCCGGACGCGGATCGAACCGCGCGACGTCGAGCCCGTTGGCCATGTAGCGGATGCGCCCCCTTGGCGCCGCTCCCGACGCGACGTAGCGCTCCACGCACTCGTGGCAGACGTTGGTGGTCAGGTCGCACAGCGGGTCGGTAAGCCGGTAGGCGATCTCCCGCCACCGAGCCCCTTCGGTGAGGTTGTGAGCGGTCGAGATCTGGACAGGCATAGGCGCCAGGAGCCGCGTGAGGCGCGCCAGCAGGTTGGCGTGGACCATATGACTATGCACCACGTCAGGCCGCTCCGCTCGTACCAGGCGTGCCAAGCGCACCAGCGCACGGGGGTCGCCCACGCCGCGCCGCATCGCCAGGCTGTGGAGCGGTATGCCCAGGGTCCGGAGCTCGTCTTCGAACGCCTCCGGGTCGCGCATGGTGACCATCGACACTTCGTGGCCGCGGCGCTTGGCCTCTGCCGCCAAGAGGAACACTTGGCCCTCCGCCCCGCCGAGCATGAGCGAGGTGGTGACGAACTGAATCCGCAGGGGCCGAGCGTTGGCTGCCATCTATACCTCATCTCGCCTCGGCGCAGCGCCCGGAACCGCTGACGGCGACGTTGGGCAGTCTAGCATCGCCCTCGTCCGGCGGAATCGTCCGCGGACCGCGCGCCTACCGCGGTAGTTCCGCTGGCCCAGGCGTCGGCATCGGCGCCGCCGACGTAGAATACTGCGCGCCCCACATGCGGGGCGGCCCCTGGAGCGTGCGCAGACCACCATGAACCCGAAGCTCAAGCGGACCGTCCAGTACCTGCTCACGGTCGTCTTCGGTCAGGGCCTGGCGTTCCTGTTACTCCCCGTGGTCACCCGGTTCCTGGACCCGGTCGAGTACGGCGAGTACGCGCTCGCCCTCTCCATCTCGGGGCTGGTCGGCATGTTCGGCTCGGGGTGGGTGCGCAACGTCGGTCTGAGGCTCTACTACGACGCCGGCGGCCGCGGCACGACGCGGGGTTTCTACCTTGGCACCACCTTGGCCCAGGCGGTCATGGCGTCCGCGCTCTATGCCGTCGTCGTACTGGCGCTGCAGTGGAGCGGATTCATGGTCGTGAGCCTCGATGTGCTGCTCGCCGCAGGGATCATGCTCATCATCGGCGATCAGTACGGCTACGCAGTCACGCTCCTGAGAGCAGAAGAGCGCAGCACGGCGTTCACGGTGGCGGAGATCGGCTCCGGGTTGGTGCGGTTCGGCGCCACCCTCGGCGGCTTGTACGCCGGCTTCGTGGAGGCCGAACTCCTCTTCGCCGCCATGGCCGTCGCCTACCTCGTGGGCGCGGCGTTCGCGGTGCCCGTACTGTGGCGGCGGCTCACCGGACCTATCCGCATCGATCGCGTCGGCGTCGGCGAGACCTTGAGGGCGGGGCCTGCGGCCCTACCGTTCTCGGTGGCCGCCTGGCTCGACAACCTTGCTAGCCGACTCATCTTGGAAGGGTTCCTCGGGACGGCCGTGGTCGGCGTGTTCAGCGTTGGCTACTCAATCGGCGAACGCCTGGTGGGTAGCCTGACCCAGGCCGTGTTCATGATGGCTTGGCCGAGCGTGTTGAACGCCTGGCGGGAAGGCGGCGTGGCGCCGGCTCGTGAGGCCCTTCGCGACGCGCAGCGCATCTACGCCTTCCTCACGGTGGGGCCGGTCTTGTTCCTGATCGTGTCGAGCGCCGACGTCACGCGGCTGTTGGCCGGCCCGGAGTACCGCGACGCGAGCTCCGTGATACCGCTCGTAGCCGGGGCGATGTGGCTCCGCGGGCTCTCGTCCTACCTGAACCGCCACTTGGAGCTCGATAAACGCTTCGCGCGCCTCTCCACCGTGGCGCTGGTCGGTGCGGTCGTCAACGTAGGCCTGAGCCTCGCGCTCGTCAAGGACTTCGGGATGGTAGGGGTGGCGACGGCGACAGTGGTGAGTAACGCCAGTACCTGCGCCTTCTACTTCCTTACCCGCGATAGGCGGCTGACCGCGCTGCGCTTCGAGGCCTTCGCGGCAGCCGCCGCTCTGGCTGCCGCCGCTTGGGGCGCCTCCCGCTTGACCGCCGCGGTCGTGAGACCCGGCCACCTGGCCGAGGGCGACCTCCGGATGCTCGTCTTCGTGGTGGTGTACGCGCTGGGTGTCGCCCTAGTGCTCCTAGGTGGGCGCCTTCTGGCCGCGCGACGCCGCAGCGCCTGATTGGGGACCGGTGCGCGGCGTCGCAGCGTTCGGGGCCCAAGTGCCGATGGCGAGGACGAACGCCAACGCGGTCCAGTAGAGGAACCCGTCGGGAGCGGTGGAGGTCACGTCGGCGCCGAGGAGGAAGAACGCCAGGCCGTACATCACCAACCCCAAGGTGCCCCGCACGCGCCACGAGACCACGATGGGCGCCAGGTGCAACGCTAGGAACAACGCGAGGCCGACGATGCCGAACTCGTAGAGCACCTCCAGGTAGGCGTTGTGTGTCGACGTGAGCGTGCCGAAGCCGCGCTCCACCACGTCCTCGCTGCTTTCGAAACCGTTGCCGAGCGCCAGCTCCATCAGGTTACCGTCGCGGTAACCGTCGTACACGACTTGCCAGATCGGGGTGCGGCTCCCACCCGATTCCACGCGTTCGCTAGTGAACCGCTGAACGAGGCCCTCGCCGCCCGGAAGCAGCATCCCCGCCCCCGAAACCGCCAACAGGGCCAGCACCGGAAGGAGGCGGCGCCAATCCTGGAGTCCGATCCTCACGATGAGGGCCACGAGCGCCAAGCCGGCCGCAATAGCCATGCCGCGAGACGCCAACAACAGCAGCGCGTAGGCTGCGCCGCCTGTCAGCACGAGCAGCCCGACACCTAGCCACCTGCGTCCGGGCGCCCCGAGAGTCCGCAGTGTCGCTGCCACCATCACCACGAAGCCGAGCCCAACGTAGAACGCCACCACGTTCTCGTTCACGCTCACGTCGCCGCGGTAGGCGAAGCCTCCCTGGACTGCGCTGATCACCACCCACGTCGCCAGGGCGAGCGAGGTGAACCCCGCAGCTGCAGCCACGACGACGAGGCCGCCCCGCGACCGGAACTGAAGGAAGACGGCAGCCCCGATGAGGTAGGCGAGCACCCGCTGGATCACGTTGAAGCCGATCGGTTGCATGAAACCCACGAACGACGCCGCGACGACGAGCAGGAATCCGACGAGGAGCCAGAAGAACGAGTTGCGTGCCCGGATGCCCGACCCCACCACCGCGGCCACGATGCTCACCAGGAACGCGGCGTAGAACGGGTAGAAGAAGCCCGTGATGCTCAAGCCGCTGACGATCGTCTCGTACACGCAGAAGGCGAGCCAGTAGAGGCCGACGATGATCTCGGACTTGTAGGCGCTACGTAAGAAGAGGAGCGTCACGGCGACGACGACCGCGGTGCCCAGCGCCACCTCGGCGGAGAACGCGGCAAGGACCCCGACGGCTACGGCGCCGACTACCAGCCACACGATCAGGCCCACATCCCGGCGGCGCACCGGGACCGCGTCGGAGGAGGGGAGCCTGGCGGTCGACACCGGAGGTACTCTACTCCGCGTGCCCGGCGGCCGCGCGCCGACCAACTGGGGCGGGCCGTGGTGTGCCGTGGGCGCGTATCCTGTGAGTCGATGCATTCACCCGTTCGGCCGGAAGGCGGCTCGCGCGCGCCCAAGGTGCTCTTCATCATGGCAAGCTACGCCGTCGGGGGCACGGAGTTGCAGCTGGCGTCGTTGATAGCCGATCGGCCACCGTGGGCCGCCGACTACCGACTCGAGACGATCACGTTCTTGCCCCCGCGCTCGCCGGAGGTGGTCCGCCGCTTCTCCGACCTAGGCGTGAGGAACACGTTGATAGACCGTGAGGAGACGTCGTTTCCTCGCTTCTTCACCCGCCTCCTTAGGGAAGTGCGACGTTCTCGCCCCGACGTTCTACACGCAATGCTCGACTCCTCGACGGGCGCGTGGGGGCGGTTGGCGGGGGTGATGGCGCGGGTACCGGCCATCGTCCAATCGGACCGGTCCGTGGTCGAGGAGGGGACGGGCGTCCACCTGCGCCTGCGCCCCTTCCTCGACCGCCACACCCAACGGTTCCTCCCCAATGCCCACGCCATCGCCGAACGCTTGAAGAGGAAAGGGGTCCCAGCCGAGCGCATCACCGTCGTGCCGTCCGGCGTCGACCTAGGGCGGTTCGACCCCGTCAGGATCCTCCCGAGGGGCGAGTTCAGGAAGCGGGCGGAGGAGACGGTGGCGGGTTTCGTCGGGCGTTTCCACGGCGTGAAGCGCCTCGACCTGCTCCTGGAGTCGCTCATGCTGCTCCCCGAGGCACAGCGCCCTGACCGGTTGGTGCTCGCGGGCGACGGACCCGAGGCGGACGCGGTTCGCTCCAGGGTCGCCGAAGACGCTTGGCTGAGTGAGCACGTCGTACTGGTCGGTACGTGCGACGACGTGCCCGCCTTCCTCGCGGACGTCGACTACCTCGTGTTGTCATCGGAGGTGGAAGGCGCGCCCAACGCCGTCATCGAGGCCATGGCGATGGGCAAGCCGGTGGTGGCTACCAAGGTCTCGGACGTGCCGGCGATCGTGGACGGGGCGGGGTTCCTTGCCGAACCTGGCAGCGCGCCGTCGTTGGCGGCCGCCATCGGCGCCATGCAGCGCCTTGGCCCCGAGGCCCGAGGCAGGCTCGGCGCAGTGGGGCGCGAGCGCGTCGAACAGGGGTACGACATGCGCGTTGTGGCGGAACGCTTCTGGGATGCCCACCGCAAGCTCCTGCCGGCGCCGGATCGGGCCTAGCGGCTGCCGTTACCGGCCGGCGCGTCACCCACGGCGCGCGCGGTCCCATTCCTGATACATGAGCACGGGCCAAAGGCGGTGCTGCCAGTCGGCACGCCCGGCTAGATGCTGCTGCCAGAGTTCGCGGATCGGCGCCGCTCTGAACGGGCCCCGCCGCTCCAGCGCGTCGGTCGCCAACAGGTCCTCCGCCCAGGTACGGAGCGGGCCTCGCAACCACTGGTGGATGGGAACGCCGAACCCCTGCTTTGGCCGGTCGACCAGGTACGGCGGCACATGTCGGTGGAGGACTCGCTTCAGCAGCCACTTGGCCTCACCGTCTCGCACCTTGAAGCGGTGGGGCAGCGACCACGCAAACTCCACGATGCGGTGATCGAGCAGCGGAACGCGAGTCTCGAGGGAGTGAGCCATCGCAGCTCGATCCACCTTGACGAGCACGTCGTCGGGTAGGTAGCTCAGCGTGTCGAACCCCATCATCCGCTCGGTCGGCTGGGCGCGCGGGAACGGCGTCGAGGCCGCGTAGGCGGTACCGGACACGGCGGTTGTCTTGAGAACCGAGGCGGGGTCGGGCCAGTTCGAGACGCGCACGTCGTAGAGGGCGTCGACCTGATCGGCAGCGAACGCCGTGCGGAAGCCGCGTACCCGGTCGGAGAACAGGTGAGGGAAGTCGCCCACCGAGTACCGCATCATGCCGCGCTGAATGAGTGCGTCCGGCACGGCCGAGAGGAGCAGGCTGCCGGCGCGTCTCCCTAGTGGCGGCAAGGACGCCACGCGCGACCACAGCCGGCTCGTGCGTCGGTAGCGTCCGTAGCCGGCGAAGAGTTCGTCGCCGCCGTCACCGGACAGCGCCACCGTGACCTCGCGCCTGGCCAACCCGGCCAGTAGCCAGGTCGGGATGGCGGACGCATCGCCGAACGGCTCGTCGTAGATGGTGGGGAGGCGTGGGATGACCTCGAGCGCTTCGGCGGGCGTGACCAGGAGTTCAGAGTGGTGGGTGCCCAGGTGGTGTGCAACGTCGCGGGCCGCTCGAGACTCGTCGAATGCGGCCTCGCTGAACCCGATGGTGAACGTCCGGACGGGGCTACCGCCGACGCGCTGCATCAGGGCGACGACCGCGCTCGAGTCGATCCCCCCCGACAGGAAGGCGCCCAGCGGTACGTCCGACATCAACTGGCCCCGGATGGCGGTCTCCATCAGCCGTTCCAACTCGGAGACGGCCTCGTCGTCGCTACCCAAGAACGGCCGCTCTGCTCCGCGCTCCGCCACGGCCGCCAGCGACCAGTACGCGTCCGGCACGAGGTCCACCTGCCGCTGCGCCGGCGCCAAGGTGAGGGTAGTGCCGGGTAGTAGCTTCCTTATGCCGTCGTAGATGGAGAGTGGCGCCGGCACGTAACCGTACTTCAAGTAGGCCGCAAGCGCCGGATCGTCCACGCGGCCCTGGAAGTCAGGATGGGCTGCCAGTGCCTTGAGTTCCGAACCGAAGAGGAACGTGGAGCCCTGCCAACCGTAGTAGAGGGGCTTCTCGCCCAAGCGGTCGCGGGCCAGAGTCAGCCTCCTCGCCTCGCGATCCCAAACGGCCGCAGCGAACATCCCCGTGGAGCGGGCGAACGTCGCCGCTATCCCGAACGCTTCGAAGCCGGCGAGCAGCGACTCCGTGTCGGAGCGGCCCCGCCATGCCGGCGCGGGCCTCACCGCGGCCCTAAGGGCATCGTGGTCGTAGATCTCACCGTTGAACACCATGACGTAACGTCCGCTGGCCGACGCCATTGGCTGGCGACCTGCCTCGGACAACTCCACGACCGCCAGGCGGCGGTGCCCTAGGACCACGCCGTGGTCTACGTCGATCCAATGGCCGCTGTCGTCGGGGCCGCGGTGCGCGAGCTTCGCGGCCATTTGACAGATGGTCGCCTCTGCCTTGCCGGAATCGAAGCCCTGCGTCTCGACGTAGCCGGTGATGCCGCACATTTCAACTACGGAGAGTACAACGCTCGCCCGCGAGTTGGCGGACATCGGCCTCTGAGAGAAGCGCCACATGAGACGGGCGTCATAAGCTCCTCTCACCAACCCGTACTACCGTGATCGTCACGGGCGGTCGAAGAGGGCCCCCTACTCGAGGCTGAGATGCGTGCGCCGCAACGTGGGCGCTTGGCGTACGCGGAGCCAGTAGCGCAACCGGTCGAGTGCTTGCAAGCTACCGACAAGTGTTGAAGCACCCACATGCGTGGACGCCGAATAGGTGTCCGGAGGCGATGAGCCGTGGATCCCAACTTGGGCATCAAGGGACGCGGGGAGCCAGTGATGCAACCGACCGGATGATGTGAAGGCAGGTTGCATCCAAACCAAGGGAGTTGGTTCGGATGCGAACGACGAGCAACGCGAGGCAGGACGCCGTTCGAGCGTCCACTCGTTCGGCGAAGAACGTTTTCAAGGGGTTCATGGTCGCCGCAGGCCTCATGATCCTCGCGTCTTGCAGCCAGATGACGCCGGCGCCGCAGACGCCGAGCGACCCGCCCGCAGAACCGCCCAAAGAGGCGAGTTGGGAATGGAGCCCGGTCGGTTACGACGCGAACACGCTCGCGCCGTCCGCCACGAGCGCGGACTTCCAGGTCCGAGGCTCGGGGACCGACATCTGGGACGAGCGCGACGAGTTCTTCTTCGTCTACACGCGCCTCGAGGGGGACGGGTTCATCTCGGTGCGCGTGAAGGACTTCCGTGCCGTTGATCCGTGGGCCAAAGCGGGCGTGATGCTGCGGGAGAGCCTTGACCCCTCGGCCCCGAACGTCCTCCTGCATATCAGCAACCAGAACGGCTCCGTGCTGCAGGCACGTATGACGCGTGGTGCCAGCACCGTGAACAGCGCCGGGCACGACACCACCATGACCCCGGGGGGCTGGGTACGGCTGACGAGGGCGGGCGATACCGTCATCGGTGAGCTGTCGCGCGACGGGGTGACGTGGAGCGAACTCGGTCGGTACGAGCTTCCCTTCGGTGACGACGTCCTGATCGGTGTCGCGGTGACGGCCCACGCCCGCGGCGAGATCGCCACCGCCACGTTCGGTGACCTCGAGCATGGCGTCGGACGCCCAACCGACGGCCCGGGCGATGACCCGGGCGCACCGGAGCCGGTGCCTACCCCGGACCCGAGCCCCACCCCGACACCCACGCCGCCGACGCCAACGCCGTCGCGCCCGGCGCCCGGTGGGGGTTACGACCTGCCGCCAGCCACCCTATACGTGGCTCCCAACGGCAACGACGCCAACTCGGGTCGAAGCTCCTCGGCGCCGCTTCGCACGATCACTCAGGCGGCGGCGTTGGTTAGGCCGGGAGACGTGGTGTACATGCGCGGCGGCACCTACCCGATCAACGTCCACTTCAAGACCTCCGGCACCGCCGCCCAACCGATCGTCTGGGCCTCGTACCCGGGTGAGACGGCGGTGCTGGACGGTTCCGACCGTGCCCGAGGCTCCAGCCAGGATCGCGTGTGGGTGGACGCCGTCTCGTTCAATCACTTCGTGAACTTCGAGGTTCGCAACAGCCCGCAGCAGGGGATCTTCGTACGCGACTCCAACGACAACCTGTTCCACGGCATCGTCACGCATGGCAACAACGGTAGTGGGATCCAGAACTACAGCGGGAACCGCAACCGCTACGAGTACATAGTCACCTACGACAACTTCGATACCGTGAACGGCAACGGCAAGGTCGGGGAGGACGCGGACGGACTCGGCATCTCGGCCGGCGATTCCAACGTCATCAGCCACGTGATCAGCTACTTCAACTCCGATGACGGCATCGACGCCTGGCGTTCCACTAACACGCTCATCGAGCACTCGATCAGCTTCGACAACGGGCGCGGCGCCAACGGCAACGGTAACGGCTTCAAGCTGGGGGGCAACGGCGAGGCCAACTACACGGTGGCGCGGTTCAACATCGCCTTCGCGAACAAGGCGACCGGCTTCAGTCAGAACAGCGGCCGATTCATCACGCTCTACAACAACACCGCGTTCGGAAACTCGGGGTCCTCGTTCGACGTGGGGAGCACCGTCACCCTCCGCAACAACCTCTCCATCAACGGTAGGGTCAACTTGGTGAGCGGTGCGGATTCCCGGTCCAACAGTTGGGAACTCGGCATCGGCGACGCGCGTTTCAAGAGCACGGACCGCGCCAGCCCCGACTTCTTGGCGCTGTCCGCAGGTAGCCCTGCCATCGAAGCCGGCGTCGACGTTGGCCTTCCGTATGCAGGCGGCGCGCCGGACCTCGGGGCGCTGCAGTACGGCGCGACGATCGCGGACCTACTCGACTCGACCAACCCGCTCGCCGAGCTCGTGAGGGCGGCTCTCGGCGGCCCCGTCTTGGCCGCAGCGAGGTAGACAGGCGCGGCAGCCGGGCGAAGGGCCCTTAGGATCCAAGACAGCTTCCGTCGCGCCGGCTACGCCCCGTGGGGGGGGTTACCGCGCGACGGGATAAAGGGCGCGGGGGGCCGGCAAAAAACGGAGACCGCGGCGCGGCCAGGAGGGACACGGGGGGGGGC
>JACFNR010000004.1:93684-99604 GCA_019454765.1 Trueperaceae bacterium
GCCCGGCGGGGCCGCGGGGCGCGGGCCCTTCCCCCACACTCCCGGCGCCGGGCGGGCCCGCCCGCCCTGGGGGGGGCGGCGCCCCCGCGACGGTATCCTGAGCGCGTGGTCCTGACAAGACAGGTCGACGGCGGCGCGGCATGAAGGCACGAGGCGATGGGCAAGAGCGACCCGACCTCGCCTTCTTGCTACCGTCCTTGATGGGGGGAGGCGCGGAGAGGGTCGTAATGGACCTGGCGCGCGAAGCCGCCAGGCGCGGTCACACGGTCGACATGATCGTCTTGAACCGCGAGGGGGCGGTCCTCGACGAGGTCGGCGGCGGCGTGCGGTTGGTGGAACTGAAGAGGAAGAGGGCAGCCGTCGCGCTCCCGGCGCTCGTCGCGTACCTGCGGCGCTACCGGCCACGGGTCCTCCTAACGACGCTAGAGCACACGAACGTGCTCGCGGTCGTGGCGGGTCGGTTGGTCCGATCCGTTCGCGTCGTGGTGCGCGAGGCGAACACCGTCAGCGAGGACACTAAGGGGCCGAAGGGGCGGGCGGTGCGCGAGCTCATGCGCCTTACGTACCGGTGGGCCCACGCAGTGATAGCCGTCTCTCGGGGCGTCGCAGCGAGCCTCGAGGGCGAGTTGGGACTCTCCCCGGGAAGCGTGACCGTCATAGCCAACCCGGTCGTCACCCCGCGCGTCATGGACGGCGCTCGCGAGCCACTAGATCACCCGTGGTTCGCCCTGGGCCAACCGCCGGTGGTCCTGGGCGTGGGAAGGCTGTCTGAGCAGAAGGGGTTCGACACGTTGCTCCGTGCTTTCGCATCGGTGCACGCAGCCACCCCGTGCCGGCTGGTGATCCTGGGCGAGGGCCCGGAGCGCGACGCCTTGGGCGAACTGGCACGAACTCTCGGGGTGGAAGGCGACTTCGCCCTGCCCGGGTTCGTGGCCAACCCGTTCTCCTACATGGCGCGGTGCGGCGTATTCGTGTTGTCATCGCGTTGGGAGGGGTTGCCTAACGTTCTCATCCAGGCGATGGCAGTGGGAGCCAAGGTGGTGGCCACCGACTGTCGGAGCGGACCCGCCGAGGTGACTGAGGGGGGCGCCTTGGCGCCGCTGGTACCGGTCGATGACGAGGTCGCCCTGGCCGACGCCATCACGACAACCCTCCGGGGCGCCGTTCAGGCGCTTCCGGAGGATTGGGCGGACCGTTACGAGGTGACTGCCATCACGACGCGGTACCTGGAGGTGTTGCTGGGAGATGCCCGGGCGCCGGGCGGCACTCAGTAGGCGAGGATCTCCCTCAGTGGGATGCCCAGGAACGATTCCAGCGTGTGGCCGTGGGGGATGGCGCCCAGGTCGGGAACGGCGCCCTCGTAGGGCAGGCCGATATCGGAACCCTTGCCGATGGCGCTACTGTTGCCCGACAGGGCTAGGAAGTCGGGTGAGTTCGGGTCGGTGCTGATGAAGCTCGGGTCGGTGACCCCAACGTTCCAGGAGTTCGTCTGCTGTTGGTTCCCGCCGTCGTCCTCCCAAACGCGTTTGGCGTCGCCGAAACCAAGGTTGTTCCGCAGGCGGCCGTTGGCGACGATGTAGCCGTACATGCCGTTGTCGTACGACGTGTTGTGCTCGAGCGTGACGTTGCTGCCCGAGTTGTAGTTGAAGCCCTCGACCTTGTTGCCGAACGAGATGCTGTAGCGGATGACGGTGTTGACGGTCTGGCTGCGGCCACCAAGCTTGAAGCCGTTGCCGTCGCCCCCCTGGAGTCCGTTCTCGAAGCTGACGCAACGTTCTATAACGCTGTTGACGGAGAGCCAGGAGTCGACGCCGTCGTCGGAGTTGCGGTAGGCCACACAGTGGTCGATGCGGTGGTCGCGACCCGAGGAGAGCCCGATTCCGTCGGCGTTGCCGACGCTGCCATCCGAGTTGTCGTGGGTGATGAAGTACGAGAAGTGGTTGCGGTCGCCCGAGACGTTCTGGATGCCGCTGAGGCCGTTACCGTGGGTGCGCACGTGTGAGATCTCGTTGTCACTAGAGTTCATCAACTGGATGCCCTGGGCAGGGTTGTTACGGACGACGAAGTTCCGGAAGACGTTGAAGTTCGCGCCCTCGAACCGGACGTTCTGGTAGCCCTGCTGACCCGTCCCGTCGAGGATGGCGCACTCACCGGGGTACGACTCGAAGACGATCGGGTTCGACGAAGTACCGGATCGCTGGAAGGAGACGTTGGAGGAGTAGGTCCCGCTGCGCACCCAGACGACGTCGCCTGCGCTCACGGCGTTAGCGGCACGCTGCAGCGTGCGGAACGGCCTCTCGGCCGAGCGGCCGTCGTTGTCGTCGCGGCCGGTGGTCGAGACGAAGTACGTCGGTGTGTACTGCGGCTTGAGGGGTGCGTCGGGACACACCCAGGTTCCCACGTAGTTGGGTGTGCTGGGGCGCGACGGTGGGTCTTTCGGCCCCGGGTCGGCGGGTACCTCTTGCTTGCCTTGCCGGTACTCGAGGTTGGAGAACGAGGCGGTGGCGGTCTGGCCGGCAGCATGCGCAGTGACCGCCAGCCCGATGTACATGCGCTGACCCATCGGTAGCGTGTAACGGCCGAGCTCGCGCCACGTGGCGCCGTCAGTGGACAGCTCGCCAACGATCTGATCGCCGCTCCGGGTGAGCCGCATCCAACCGCCGATCGGCATGCTTGGGTCGCTACCCGCGCTGTTGGTGGTCGATGCGCCCCTGTCCAGCCTTGCCTGCAAGACGGAGCCGTTCTGGCCACTGATGTGGATGAGTACGTTGCGTGCGTCGGGCTCGAGGCTCTCCCTGATCATCACCCCGGCCTTGCTCCAAGCGTGGGCGACCGAGAAGTCGTGCAGCCTCACGCTTAGGGAGCCGTCGCCGTAGAGCGACGTGTAGACGAAGTAGAACTCATCACGCTCGTCCCATATGTCCGTGCCGGAACCACTGATCTTGATGATGGTCGGGGAATCGGCGGCAGGGGTTAGTGCCGCAAGTTGCGGCTGCCCCGGGTCTTCGTAGCCTATGGCCATCTCGGCCCATTGAACCTTGTCTGGCGTGCCGGGCAGTTCGGCAGCTTCCTGGCTGCAGGCGGCGAAAAGCGTGACGCTCGTGAACGCCAGCGCTGCGGCGAGGATGCGGGAGGCGCGCGTCACGCTTCCCCTCTAGTCGTCGCGAGTCGCAGTGCTCGGCGGTAGGCGGCGCCGCAACCCGCCGCGAATCCGAAGGAGTTCATCCTTCCTCCATCCGTGCTTGCGCACCGGTGCGTGGCAAGTCCGGGATGAAGTTACCTTCATCTTATGTGAGTCGGGTTAGGAGCGCAGCCGAGACGGTTATCGCACAGTCCCGCCCGGCGCTGGGCCGGGCGGGACTGAGTGGCGTACACTTTGCGTTACCGCAGTGATCCTCTGTTCAGCGGAACTTGTGACCTTCGGGCATTACACCTGCCGGGAGCGCGTCGAGGTTGGCGGTGCCGGGCGCCAGGCCGAGAGGCCTGATGCCATCGTCGCTGGACAAGAGGTTCTCCGGGATGTTACCCGTGAGGGTCCCACCCGTGCGGTCGAGGTTCCCCATCTCCCCCGTGTAGTAGTGGTGCATGATGCCGCCACCGTAGCCCGTCGTGCCCGCCACCCCGGCGACGTTGTTGATCACGCTCACGTCGGTCAGTGTGGAGATGGCGTTGTTGCCGTGGTAGAGGCCGCCGCCCTGATCCGCTGTGGTGTTGCCGCTCACCTCGCCGCCCGTGAAGGTGAGCGTCGCGTAGTTCGCCACGCCGCCGCCCTCGCTGTAGTCGCTAGGAGCCGATTCCATGTACCCGGTGACGTGGTCGGCGGTGTTGCCCGTCACGTCGGTGGCCTGGAGCGTGAGCGTGCCGATGTTGTAGATGCCGCCGGCGCCCTGCCGCGCGAAGTTGTCGTCGATCACGGTGTTGGTGACCGTCGCCGTGCCGTAGTTCGCTAGCCCGCCGCCCCAGCCGTTGATGCCTGGGAACTGCGCGGGATCACCTCCGGAGCCCCGGATGTCCCACGGGAAGTCGATCTCTGCGTCAAGGGTCTCGGCTCTGTTGCCTGTGATGCTGCTGTTCTCGACCGTCAGGGTGGCGCCCTCGAGGTTGCGGATCCCGCCGCCCGTCCCGAAGGCGCGGTTGCCGGTGATCGTGCTGTTGCGGACCGTGAGGGTACCGGCGTTGTGGATGCCGGCGCCGGTGTAGATGAAGGAGCCGCCCGTGATGACCAGGTTCTCGAGGGTGACGGTCACGCCGGCCGGGACGTAGAACACGCGGGAGCCGTACGTGAACGGGTCACCCGGGTAGTCGGTCTGCCATGCGGAGCGACCCTTGAGGGTGACCGGGTCACCGCTGCGGCCGCTGATGGTCACGTCCCGTCGAGCGATGAGGTGCGAGTCCAGCGCCGAACCACCGATGTCGATGATGTCGACCCCGAACGCGTCGATCTCGTCGACGTCGGCCGCGAAGCCGATCACCGAACCGGACGCCGCGGCCTCCATCACGGCCCTGAGCGAACCGGGCACGACAGGTTCAGCTACCCAGCCCCTCAGGTTGTAGGGGTCGGAGTCAAGGCCGTTTAGGACGACGTTCGGCAGCGGCGCCCGGTCGGCCGTGTCGTCTGGTCCCACGCCCTTGGCGACGAGGCGGAAAGCCTGGTGCGTGCTCGCCTGCAGCGGCACCGTGGCGCCGGAGGAGGTCCCCGCGTAGGTGTCAATCAGGACAGCGTCGGTCGGGTCCGCCGTGCTCACGGCGTACAACTCGACGGTGTCTGCGCCGGCGACGGTCCACGTGAGTTGGGCCATGCTGCCGGTCGTGACGCTACCGTCGAAGGCGGTGATGGTCGGGTTGGCCGGCTGGCTCGTGACGGTGACAGTTGCCGTTGCAGTAACGGGATCGCCAAGCGGATGCGTGACCCTGAGCGTGTATTCGGTGGTTGCCGTGGGAGTGACGACCCTGTTGCCGGTGGCCGCTAGGCCTTCGGCCTCGACGGTGGTGCCTGCGAGGACTGCGATGTCGTCGTAGTCGCCGGTGACCACCCACGCCAGCGTGGTCGACCCGCCAGACACGATGCTGGCTGGTGCGGCCGTGAAGGTCGTGATCGCCGGCTCGTCCACCACGGTGACCTCGATGCTCGAGGTCCGCTTCGGCGAGCCGACGCTGGTCGCGGTGATGACGGCCGTTCCCGTCGCCTGGCCGGTGACGAGGCCGGTGGCGGATACGCTGGCCACACCCTCCAGCGAACTGGCCCACGTGACGGCTTGAGAGGCGCCGCCCAACACGGTGACCTTGGCGCTCAGCTGCACGGTCTGGCCGACAGAGATGGTCTGATCCGCTTGGTCGATCTCCACCTTGACGACGCTCGGGGTCACGGTCTCCCCGCCGCAGGCCGCTAGCCAGATGGTGGCAGCGATGAGCAGGATGGACGTGAGGTAGCGGCCGAGTTCGCGGCCCCTCCCTGGGTTGGTGCCTGTGGTCGGTCGTTCGAGACTACGCATGCCTACCTATCCTCTCGGGTGATGTGCACAGGATACCCGGGGGGCCGCTCTGCTGCATCCGTGCCGGTCACGACGTCGACATGGCGGCCGCACCAGCTTTGCCCATAGCGGCCCCGGGGTGGGGAAGTGTGGCGCCTCCGTGCGACAGCGTGCGGACGCCTACTCTACACTGCGGTTCGTGACTGACCGGAATAGCGGTGCCGGTCGGCAAGTAAGGGAGCTGGGCCTGAGGATGTGCGGGATAGCTGGATGTTACAAGGCGGCGGACCGAGTGAGCGAGCAGCTGCTCCTCGAGATGGCCGGTGAGTTGGCCCACAGGGGTCCGAACGGTGTCGGCCTCTACCTGGACGGTCGGTTCGGCATGGTGAACACACGCCTGGCCATCATCGACCTTGCCGGGGGCGACCAACCCATCTCCGACGAGGGCG
>JACFNR010000005.1:0-1667 GCA_019454765.1 Trueperaceae bacterium
CATGGACGGTGCCAAGTGAGTCCCACCGTCACGTACCTGCTCCTGCTCGCCCTCGGCCTCGTCGCGGGCGCCATCCTCGGGAACTACCTCCTCCGCAAGCGCGAACGCGACGCGGAGGCGGAGGCGGAGAAGCGCGTGGCGCAGCGCCTGGCGGACGCCGAACGCGAGGCCCGCACCATCACCGAGCAGGCCTCGAAGGCGATGGAGGCAGAACTCGCCAAGGCCCGGCGGCACTGGGAGGAGGACGAGGCCGCCAAGCGGCGGCGCCTCGAGGACGAGCTCAGGCACCTGCGGGAGACCGCCAAGGCGGAGGCCGAACGGGGCCTCGCCGAGATCGAGCGCGACCGCGTCACAGCGCGCGAGGCGCGCGACGAGGCGCGCCGCGACCGGGAGCGCCTGGAGCAGCAGGAGGAGCGCCTCAACCGCCGGAGCGAGCAGCAGGACGCCCGGGCGCTGCGCCTCGACGAGGCGGAGGAACGCCTCAACCAGCGCGTTGCCGAGGTCGTGACGCGCGAGGAGGGCATCGACACGCGCGAGGCGGCCGTCGAGGCGCAGCTTCACGAGATCGCGCAGCTGAGCCGCGAGCAGGCGACGCAACTGATCCTCGACAAGCTCGAGCGCGAACTCGAGCGCGAGAAGGCGGTGCGCGTCCGGGCCACCCTCGAGCGCGCCGACGCCGAGTCGCGCAAGCGGTCGCAGGACATCCTCGCGCAGGCCATCCAGCGCTCCGCCTCGGAGGTCTCGGCCGCCATCAGCGTCTCGGTCGTGCCCATCCCCAGCGACGCCATGAAGGGCCGCATCATCGGACGCGAGGGGCGCAACATCCGCGCCTTCGAGGCGCTCACGGGCGTGGACCTCATCATCGACGACACGCCGGAGGCCGTCCTGCTCTCCAGCTTCAACCCCATCCGGCGCGAGGTGGCTCAGCTGGCGCTCACCGAGCTCGTGACGGACGGGCGGATCCACCCGGCGCGCATCGAGGAGGTCGTCCACAAGGCCCAGCAGGAGATGCAGACCTACATCAGGGAGCGCGGCGACGAGGCGGCGCTCGAAGCCAACGTGGTGGGCCTCAAGCCGGGGCTGATCCAGCTCCTCGGCCGCATGCAGTTCCGAACCAGCTACGGCCAGAACATACTCAAGCACTCGGTGCAGGTGGCGCACCTGTCGGGGATCATCGCGGCCGAGCTCGGCGTGGACGAGGCGATGGCCCGCCGCGCGGGGCTGCTCCACGACATCGGCAAGTCGATCGACCGGGAGATCGAGGGGACCCACACCGAGATCGGGGCGAACCTCGGGCGGCGCTTCGGCGAGCCGAAGGAAGTCGTCGACGCCATCGCGAACCATCACGACCTGGACCAGGCGGAGACGCTCTTCCCCATCATCGTCAACGCCGCCGACGCCATCTCCGCCGCCCGGCCGGGCGCGCGGCGCGAGACGCTCGAGAGTTACATCAAGCGCCTCGAGGGGCTCGAGAGCATCGCGACCAGCTTCCCGGGCGTGGACAGCGCCTTCGCCATCCAGGCCGGCCGAGAGCTGCGCATCATCGTGCAGCCCGAGCGCGTCGACGACGCCTCGGCCGTCCTGTTGGCGCGCGACATCGCGAACCGTATCGAGCAGGACATGGAGTACCCGGGCCAGGTGCAGGTGACGGTCGTGCGGGAGTCGCG
>JACFNR010000005.1:1767-40123 GCA_019454765.1 Trueperaceae bacterium
CAGCAGGGGCGGGCGACAGGACGGCCCCGCCCCCCTGAGGCCCGCCGACCGCGCCGCGCTGGGTATACTCGCGTGCGGCCGCGCAGGACGCCGCCGCCCCGCGCCGCCCGGCCGCGGGCGATTCCGTGCGAGGTGTTCAGTGACGCTCAGCCCCAGCTCCCAGCCTCCACTTCCCGGCGGCGAAGCCCCGAACTCCCGCCAGCGGCGGCGCCCGGGCGGTCCCCGGTGAGGAGCGGCGAGGACGTCAAGCTCTTCAGCGGCAACGCCAACCCGGCGCTGGCACGTGCGGTCGCCGAGCACCTTGGCGGCAGCCTCGCGCACGGCACCGTCACCCAGTTCCCTGACGGCGAGACGCGCATCAGCATCGACGAGAGCGTGCGCGGCGGCGACTGCTACATCATCCAGTCCACCTGCGCACCCGTGAACCACCACCTCATGGAGCTGCTGGTGCTCATCGACGCCCTGCGGCGTGCGTCCGCGTGGCGGATAAACGCCGTCGTCCCGTACTTCGGGTACGCGCGGCAGGACAAGAAGATGCAGGCGCGAGAACCCATCACGGCCAAGCTCGTCGCCAACCTGCTGGAGACCGCCGGCGCGGACCGCGTCATCACCATCGACCTGCACGCCGGCCAGATCCAAGGTTTCTTCGACGTCCCCGTCGACCACCTGACCGCGCTCAAGATCCTGGGCAACCACCTGAAGACGCTCGACCTGACCGACTGCGTGGTCGTGTCGCCGGACGTGGGCCGCGCCACGGAGTCGCGGCGCCTCGCGAACTTCCTTAACCTGCCGCTCGTGATGCTCTACAAGCGCCGCACCAGCCCGACCGACACCGAGGTCACCCACGTCATCGGAGACGTCGAGGGCAAGCGCCCCATCATCATGGACGACATGATCTCGACCGCTGGCACCATGCGCCGCGGCATCGAGGCGCTGCTGGCGTTGGGTGCCAAGCCCGACGTGCGCGTCGCGGCCACCCACGCCGTGTTCACGCCGCCGGCTCTCGAGCGGCTCAGCCACCCGGCCGTCAGCGGCATATACGTCACCGACACCATCCCCCTCGAGGAGACGAACGACAGGATCACCGTGCTGAGCGTCGCCCCGCTGCTCGCGCAGGCGATCCGCAACGTGCACGACCACGTGTCGGTGAGTTCGCTCTTCGGCGGCTGAGCCGCGCACCTTTACAGTGGGGGCCGGCACCGAGTAGCATCAGTAGTTGCGTGGGCGCCGGAGCGACAAGCCGCGCGCCCCCTGGAGGATCCATGAGACTCAATGCCGAGAAGCGCGTGCCAGGCACGGCCGCGCAGTTGCGCCGCGCCGGGATGCTGCCCGGCATCGTGTACAACCAGGAGTTGAACGAGCCCATCGCCGTCGAGCTGCGCGCCTTCGACAAGGCGTTCCGGGCGCAGGGCACTTCGAGCCTGATCGACCTCGTCATCGACGGCACGGAGCGCTCCGTGGTGGTCAAGCAGGTGCAGATGGACAAGCGCCGCCGCGAGCCGATGCACGTGGACTTCTACGCCGTCACCGCCGACCGTCCGCTCGAGGTCAACGTCCCCATCGAACTGCGGGGCACGCCGGTGGGCGTGCGCGAGGGCGGGCTGCTCGACGTGCAGCGGCGCGAGGTCAAGATCGCGGTGCTGCCGCGCTTCATCCCGAACCACGTCGAGATCGACGTCGGTCACCTGGCCATCGGCGAGAGCCTGCACGTCAGGGACCTCGTGGCGCACCTCCCCGGCGAGGCGCACGTGCTCGACGACCTGGACCTCTCCATCGCCGCCGTCGTGCCGCCCCGCGTCGCCGACGAGGCCGAGACCGAGGCCGCGCCCACCGAGCCCGAGGTCATCGGCGCCGCCGGCGAGGAGCAGGGCGAGGGTTGACGCCGGCGCTGCCCCAGGCGTCCTCGCAAGCAGTCAAGCTCGTGGTCGGCCTCGGTAACCCGGGGCCGCGCTACTCCGGAACCCGGCACAACGCCGGGTTCCTCGTCGTGGAGGAGCTTGCGCGCCGGCACGGCGGCGCGTTCAGGACCCAGAAGTCGGCGCGCGTTGCCAAGCTGCCACCCGGCACGCTGGGGCCGACCGCCGTGACGCTGCTGGAGCCGCTCACCTTCATGAACCTCTCCGGCAGGGCGGTGCAGGGCGCCGCCACGCGCGACGGCGTGAGGCCGCAGGAGCTGCTGGTCGTTCACGACGACATCGACCTGCCGTTGGGCCGGCTCCGGGTGCGCATCGGCGGCAGCAGCGGTGGTCAGCGCGGCGTCGCCGACATCGCCCGCGCCCTCGGTCCCGACTTCGCCAGGGTCAAGGTCGGGGTCGGTCGCCCGCCGGAGGGGTGGAGCACGGAGGGGTGGGTGCTGAGCCGCTTCACGCCGGAGGAGGCGGGGCTCCTCGGCGAGGTGGTGGCCCGCGCCGCCGACGCCGTCGAGCTCGTGGCGCGCCACGGGACGGAGCGAGCGATGAACGAGGTCAACGGGCTGGACTTGGCGGCGGAGCGGCGGGCACCTCCGGATTAGCCCGGGGGCGGCCGCCGCGGGGCGCCACGGGCGGACGTCACCCGAAGCGGCCGGACACGTAACGCTCGGTGAGCTCGTGCCTTGGCGCCGTGAACATCTGGTCGGTGGGCCCCTCCTCCACCAACGTGCCGAGGTGCATGAAGGCGGTGCGGTCGGAGACGCGCCCCGCCTGCTGCATGTTGTGGGTCACGATGATCACGGTGTAGCGCTCCTTCAGCTCCACGATCAGGCGCTCTATCCTGTCGGTCGCGATCGGGTCGAGCGCGCTCGTGGGCTCGTCCATGAGCAGCACCTGCGGCTCGGTCGCGAGCGCGCGGGCGATGCAGAGGCGCTGCTGCTGCCCGCCGGAGAGCCCCAACGCCGACCCCTTCAGCTTCCCTTTGACCTCCTCCCATAGCGCCGCGTCCCGGAGCGAACGCTCTACCACCGCGCCGAGGTCGCCGCGGCGCCCGGCCAGCCGCGGCCCGAAGGTCACGTTGTCGGCAATCGACTTCGGGAACGGGTTGGGCCGCTGGAACACCATGCCCACGCGCCGCCGCACCGCGACTGGGTCCACCCCCGCGCCGTACAGCTCCTCCCCCTCGTAGCGCACCCGCCCCTCCGTCCGCACGCCCTCCACGAGGTCGTTCATGCGGTTGATGCTGCGCAGTAGCGAGCTCTTGCCGCAGCCGGACGCGCCGATGAGGGCCGTGACGGCGTTGCGGGGAACGGCCAGCGACACGTCCTTGAGCGCCCTGAAGCCGCCGTACCAGAGGCTGAAGCCGTCGATCTCCACCACGGCCTCGCCCGGCGGCACCGGGTCCGTCCTGACGGTCACGTGCTCTTCCGCTGGCGGTTGACCCACGCCGTTCCCTCTCGGGCGCGTCACGCCCTGCTCTCCAGCGCGCGCCGCAGCCTCGCGGCGACCGCGTACATCAGCGCCAGCACGACCAGGAGCACGACTATCCCGGCCGACGCCAGGTGAGCGAACTCCGGGTCGTTCTCGCCGACCCACGAGTAGATCTGGATGGGGAGCACCGTGAACTGCGATAGCGGGCCGCTCGGCACTCCCGGAACGAAGGCCGCCGCTCCGATGATCAGGAGCGGCGCCGTCTCGCCGATGGCGCGGGCGACGGCCAGGATCACCCCGGTCACCACGCCGGCGCGCGCCGCGGGCAAGACCACCTTGAACACCACCTGCGACTTGGCCGCGCCCAGCCCGTAGGCCGCCTGCCGCAGCGAGTCCGGCACCGCCCGCAGGCCCTCCCTTGTGGCGACCACGACCACCGGGAGGACGAGCAGCGCCAGGGTGAGCGCGGCCGCCAGCACCACGGGGCCGAGTCGCATGAGCCGCACGAAGACGGTCAGGCCCAAGATGCCGTACACGACGCTCGGGACTCCCGCGAGGTTGCGGAGGTTGACCTCGAGCAGCCGGGCCGCCCGCGACCTGCCGCCGTACTCCTCCAGGTAGACGGCGGCGCCCACTCCGAGCGGCACGGCGATCAACGCCACCAGGCCGATCACCCACAGGCTGCCGGCGAGCGCCGGACCGACCCCGGCCAAGAGCGGCGTCCGCGACGGCAACCGCCTCAGGAAGCCGGGGTTGAGCCACGGGTTCAGGTAGAGCTGCCGACCCGGCCCCGCCTCGGCCATGAGCTCGCGGTAGGCGCGGGCGCCCGCCAGCAGCCCCTCATCTCGGACGAGGCGGTCGCGGCTGCTCGAGACCACCCACCTGAGGGGCGCGCCGTCGACGGCCCACATGAGCCGCACCCGGTTCCTGGCCGCGAAGAGGCGGCGCTGCTCCCGGTCCGCCAGCAGGGCGTCCGCCGCCTCCGGGTTCACGCCCCGCGCCGCGAGCTCCAAGCGCACCACCCTCTCCCAGCTTCCCGCTAGCGCGAAGCCGTCGAGGAAGGCGAAGCTCTCGCCGCTGCCCGCAGGCTCGACCACCTGCCAGGAGACGGTGTCGAGCGCCACGTCGACCAGGAGCGCGGCCAGCACCGCCAGCCCGAGGAGCGCCGCCGCGAGCGCGCCCGCCCCGAACAGCCGGCCGCGGAGCAGCCGACCCCGCCCCCCGCCGATCACTCGTACCGCTCCCGGTAGCGCTCGACCAAGGCCTGCGCCACCACGTTCACCGCCAGCGTGATCACGAAGAGGGTGGCCGCGACGGCGTACAACGCGCGCGCCGCCGTCGACCCGGCGGCCTGGTCTCCCGTGGCGGCCTGGACGATGAACGAGGTCATGGTGGCTATCGTCTCCCGCGGGTCCAGGGTCAGGAGCGGGCGTTGGCCGGCCGCGAGGGTCACGATCATCGTCTCGCCCACGGCGCGGGAGAACGCCAGCATCGCGGCCGCCACCACGCCCGAGAAGGCGGCGGGCAACACGACCTTCACCACCACGTCGAGCTTGCCCGCCCCCAGGCCGTAGCCCGCCTCCCGCAACGCCAGGGGCACGGCCAACATGGCGTCGGTGGCCAGGGAGGAGACGATCGGGAGGAGCATGAACCCCATCACGATCCCGGCCGACAGGGCGTTGAACAGCTTCAAGCCCGGCACGAACCCCTGCAGCCACGGCGTCACGAAGAGGAGGGCGAAGTAGCCGAGGACGACCGTCGGCACGCCTGCCAGGAGCTCGAGCGCGCCCTTCACGCGGCGCCGCGTCGCGGGCGAGGCGTACTCCGCCAGGTAGACGGCGCTGCCGATGCCGAGCGGCACCCCGACCAACATGGCGATGGCCGTCACCTGCAGCGTGCCGGCAACGAGCGGCGCGATGCCGAAGTGCTTGTCGGCGAAGAGGGGCGTCCACCGCGCGCCCGTGAAGAACTCGAGCGCGTTCACCGCCGGATCGCGGAAGAAGGCGAAGGTCTCGCTCGCCAGGACGACCACCACCGCCACGGTGACCAGCACGGTCAGCCACGCCGCCGCCGCCAGCGCCCCGCCCAGGAGGCGCTCGCGCCGCAACTCGCCCGCCGCCAGCACGAGGGCGCCGTCGCGCCGTCCCCGGGTCGGCCTCACTCGTCCGCCTCCAGGGCGTCAAGAACGCTGTCGCCCGGCTGGAAGTCCGCGAAGGCGCTGCCGGTGCGCCGCGCCGCGAAGCGAGCCGCCACCGCGGCGTACACGTCGTTGGCGTACGCCACGTAGCCCGTCTCGTCGATGTAGTCGCGGTTCTCCGCCGCCAGGTAGAAGGCGACGAAGTCGGCGAGGCGGGGCTTGCTCGCCAGCGACCGGGTGCTCACGTAGATGAATAGCGGCCGCGAAAGGGGCGCGTAGGCGTTGGAGACGATGGTGGCCGCGGCGGGCGCCACGCAGCCGCCGCCGGCGTCGACCGCCACCGCCTTGAGCCGGCTCGAGTTGAGGGCGTAGTAGGCGTAGCCGAAGAAGCCGAGGGCCGCCGGGTCGCTCTCCACGCCCAGCACGAGCACGTTGTCGTCCTCGCTCGGGAAGTAGTCGGTGCGGATGGCGCCCGCCTCGCCCGTGACGGCGTGCGTGAAGAAGTCGAAGGTGCCGCTGTCGGCGCCGGGACCGTAGAGCGTGATGGCGGCGTCCGGGAAGCCCGGCCGGACCTGGCGCCAGTTCGTGATGCTCGAACCGGGCTTCCAGATGGCTCGCAACTCGGGCACCGTCAGGCAGTCGACGAAGTCGTTGGCGGCGTTCACCACCACCGTGATCGCATCGGCCGCGACGGGCAGCTCGATCACGGCGATCCCGGCTCGGGCGCAGGCGGCGAGCTCGCTGGGCCGCACGACGCGGCTCGCGTCGGCGACGTCCACCTCGCCGGCACAGAGCTTCGAGAGTCCGCCGCCCGTGCCCGAGAAGGCGACGGCCACGGGCGAGCGCGTCTCGATGGTGAACTCCTCGGCCATGGCGAGCGAGATGGGGTACACCGTGGAGGAGCCGTCCACGCGGATCATCCCCTGCGCGGCCGCCAGGCCGGCGAGGGCGAGCGCCGCGACGAGGGCCTTCGGTCCGCTAACCACCTCCACCTCCCGCGGCGAGCGTAGCCGACATACGTCATCGCCAGGTCATTAGCCCCCTCGAGGCGTTAGAGTCGTGCCAGCAGGCGAGCGGTCAGGAGGTCGACATGGTGACGGGAACCCCGCCGACGTGGCCGATACGCGCCGCGCGCGGGAACGTGAGGACGGCCAAGGGCTGGATACAGGAGGCCGCCATCCGGATGTTGATGAACAACCTCGACCCGGAGGTGGCGGAAGCGCCCGAGGAGCTGGTCGTGTACGGCGGCCGCGGCCGCGCGGCGCGCGACTGGAACGCGTTCCGGCGGATAGTCGCCACTCTCGAGCGCCTCGAGAACGACGAGACGCTGCTGGTCCAATCCGGCAAACCCGTGGGGGTGTTCAGGACGGTGCCCGCCGCGCCGCGCGTCATCCTCGCCAACTCCAACCTCGTGCCGAAGTGGGCCACCTGGGAGGAGTTCGATCGGCTCGACGCCGCCGGTCTGATGATGTACGGCCAGATGACGGCCGGCTCCTGGATCTACATCGGCACGCAGGGCATCCTGCAGGGCACGTTCGAGACGTTCGCCGCCGCGGCGCGGCGCCACTTCGGCGGCACGCTGGCCGGCACCCTGACGGTGACGGCCGGCCTGGGCGGCATGGGCGGGGCGCAGCCGCTGGCCGTCACCCTCAACGGCGGCGCCGTGCTCGTCGTGGAGGTCGACCCGCACCGCATCGAGCGCCGCCTGGAGACGCGCTACTTGGACGAGTCGAGCGTCGACCTGGACGACGCGTTGGCGCGGGTCGAGGCGGCGCGCGCCGAGAGGCGCGCACTGTCGGTCGGGCTCCTCGGCAACGCCGCCGAGGTGTTGCCCGAGCTGGTGCGGCGCGGTGTGCGCGTCGACCTGGTCACCGACCAGACGAGCGCTCACGATCCGCTGTTCGGCTACCGCCCCGTCGGCGCGCCAGACGAGGACCTCGCCGGAGCGCGGACGCGCGACCCCGCCGACTACAGGCGCCGCGTGCTCGCGTCGATGGCCGCGCACTGCTCCGCCATCGTCGACCTGCAGCGCGCCGGAGCGGTGGCGTTCGATTACGGCAACAACCTGCGCGCCTTCGCGCTGGAGGGCGGCTTCGGCGACGCCTTCGCCTACCCGGGGTTCGTGCCGGCCTTCATACGCGACCAGTTCTGCGAGGGGCGCGGCCCGTTCCGTTGGGCGGCCCTGTCGGGCGACCCGGCCGACATCCACCGCACCGACGAGGCCATGCTGGAGCTCTTCCCCGACGACGAGGGGCTAAGGCGCTGGCTCACGGACGGCGTGAGCAAGTTCGCGTTCCAGGGCCTACCGGCGCGCATCTGCTGGCTCGGCTACGGCGAGCGCGACCGCGCGGGGCTGCGCCTCAACCAGATGGTCGCCGATGGGGAGCTGCGAGCGCCGGTCGTGATAGGCCGCGACCACTTGGACGCCGGCTCCGTCGCCAGCCCCTACCGCGAGACGGAGGCCATGCGTGACGGCTCCGACGCGGTCGCCGACTGGGCGCTCCTCAACTTCGCCCTCAACGCCGTGAGCGGCGCCGGCTGGGTGAGCTTCCATCACGGCGGCGGCGTGGGGATGGGGTACAGCCTCCACGCGGGCCAGGTCTGCGTGGCCGACGGTTCGGCTGACGCGGCCGACCGGATCGCCCGGGTGCTGTTGAACGACCCCGGGACGGGCGTCATGCGTCACGCCGACGCCGGCTACGACGTCGCGGTGCGCGCCGCGCGGGAGCGCGGCATGGACCTGCCGGGCGTGACGGACGAGGTCGGGCCGTGACGGACGCGACCGCCCACGGCACCGTCGTCAAGGGAATCGGCGAGCTGTACACACCCGATCGGCTGATCCGCAGTGCCGCCATGGCGCTGCGGGGCGGCAGCGTCGTGTGGGTCGGCGAGGAGGCGGCGCTGGGCGGCGAGCACGTCGACTGGCCGGCGGTCGACCTCGGCGGCAACGCCGTCATCCCTGGGCTCGTGGACTCCCACACCCACCTCGTGTGGGCGGGCGATCGCCTCGACGAGTACCTGATGCGGGCCCGCGGGGCGTCGTACGCCGCCGCGCTGACGGCGGGCGACGGCATCCACGCCACCGTGAGGGCCACGCGCGAGGCGTCCGAGGCGGCGCTCCTGCTGGCGGCGCGGCGGCGCGCGGGGGCGTTCCTGCGGAGCGGCGTGACGGCCATGGAGGTGAAGTCCGGCTACGGGCTCACGACTGAGGCGGAGCTGCGCATGCTGCGCGTGGCGCGACGCCTCGGCGAGGAGGGGCCTCAGCGCATCACCACCACGCTGCTCGCGCACGTGCCGGAACTGGGCGTGGCGCGAGACGCCTACGTCGACGCGTTCGTGACCGAGACGCTGCCCGAGGCGGCGCGCCAGGGGCTGGCCGACGCCGTGGACGTCTTCTGCGACGAGGGGGCGTTCACGCTGGCCGAGTCGCGGCGCATCCTCGAGGCCGCCCTGACCCTCGGCCTGCCCGTGAAGGCGCACGCGGAGCAGCTCACTCACACGGGCGCCGCGCGGCTCGTCGCCGAGCTCGGCGGCCTGTCCGCCGATCACCTGGAACTCGCCACGGAGGGCGACCTGGCGGCGATGGCCGGAGCCGGGACCGTCGCGACGTTCCTGCCCGTCGCGGCGTTGCTCCTCAAGCGGTCGCCGCCGCCGCGCGAGGTCGTGAGGGCGAGCGGGGTGAGGGTCGCCCTGGCGTCCGACCACAACCCCGGGTCGGCGCCCGTGTACGGCCTGCTGCCCGCGCTGCAGCTCGCCGTCGCCACGCTGGGGATGAGCGTGGAGGACGTGCTCGTGGCGGGTACGGCCAACGCCGCAGCGGCTCTCGGCCGGCCAAGTTGGGGCAGGCTCGAGCCCGGCTCGGTGGCCGACTACCTCGTCGTCGACTCGCCGAGGGCGCTCACGCCGTTCTACACGTGGGGGGCGCCGTCGCTCAAGGAGATGGTGATAGGCGGACAGACCGTGTGGCGCAAGGACGGTTGAGGGCCGGCGCTCACGCCTGCGACCCGCCGCCGCGCGCCTCCCACCACGCCACCAGCGTCTCGGCGAGGAGCCGAGCGGCGAGCAGGGCGCTGCGACCCGTGGGGTCGAGGTCGGGCGCGAGCTCCATGAGGTCGACGCCGACGAGGCGGTTGCGGCGGGCCGTGGCCGCCACCAGGTCGCGCACCTGGCCGTACGTCAACCCCTCGGGTTCCGGGCTACCCGTGCCTGGCAGCTCGGCGGCGTCCAGCGCATCGACGTCCACGCTGAGGTAGACACTCTCGCCGCGCGGCAGGCGCTCGATGACGGCGGCGAGGTCGGCGCGGACGGCGCGGGCGCTCACCAGCTCGTGGCCGCGCGCCCTGGCGGCCGCGAACGCCTCGGAGTCGGCGCGCACCCCCCGCAGGCCGATGGTCGTGATCTTGACCAAGCCGGGCAGCGCCTCCACCGCCCGCCGGAACGGGCTCGAGTTGGCGTAGCGCGTGGCGTTGCGCTGCGCCGAGTAGTCGAGGTGCGCGTCGAGCTGCACCACGTGGAGGCGCGGCACGTCGCCGTAGGCGCGCAGCAGCGGGTAGCTCATGGAGTGATCGCCCCCCACGAAGACGGGCAGCTCCACGGCGGCGCGGAGCGCCGCGGCGGCGGCCTCCACCCGCGCGAGGCTCTCCCCCGTCTCGAGCTGCGCCACGTCGACGTCGCCCGCGTCGACCAGCGCGGCGCCGACCAGCCGGTGGGCGTCCGACTCGAAGTCGTAGTAGCCGGCGGGCCCCACCGCGTAGCGGCCCGTGGCGCTCCTCACGGCCGCCGGCCCGAAGCGCGCGCCCGGCCGGAAGCCGACCGCGAAGTCGTAGGGGACGCCCAGCACGCCGACGTGGAAGTCGCCGGCCGCGAGGCTCGTAAGCGACCGCTGCTCGGCCTTGAAGAACGTCGCCGGGCCGGTGAACGGCAGCTCGAGGTGGCGCGCCCTACCGGTCACCGGAGCTCCACGCCGGCGGCCTCCACGGCCGCCAGCAGGCTGCCGTCGACCACCGCCCCGTGCACGGCCTCGAGGTCGGGCTTGAGGTAGCGATCCGGCCCAAGGTGTGGCACGAGCTCCCGCAGGCGGGCGTGCGCGGCGGCGACGCCGCGGCCCGGCCTGAGCGGCGCCCGGAAGTCGACGCCCTGCGCGGCCGCCATGAGCTCCACCGCCAGCACGTAGCGGACGTTGCGCAGCACCGCGACGAGCTTGCGGGCGGCGTGCGCGCCCATCGACACGTGGTCCTCCTGGTTGGCGCTCGTCGGTATCGAGTCGACCGACGCAGGGTGCGCGAGCACCTTGTTCTCGCTCACGAGCGCGGCGGCCGTGTACTGCGCCACCATGAGGCCGGAGTTGAGGCCGCCGTGCTCCGTAAGGAAGCCGGGCAACCCCGACAGGGCGGGGTTCACGAGCTGCTCGACGCGGCGCTCCGAGACGTTGCCGAGCTCCGCCAACGCGATGGCGGCGTAGTCGGCCGCCAGCGCCAGCGGCTGCCCGTGGAAGTTGCCGGCGCTGATCACCTCGGCGGTCTCGCCCGCCGTCACGACGAGCGGGTTGTCCGTGACGGAGCGCAACTCGACCTCGACGACGGCGCGGACGTGGGCCAGGGCGTCGCGCGACGCGCCGTGCACCTGCGGGACGGCGCGCAGGGAGTACGGGTCCTGGACGCGGTCGCAGTCCGCGTGGGAGAGGACGACCTCCGAGTCGGCGAGGAGCGCGCGCATGTTCGCCGCCACGGCGACGGCCCCTGGGTGCGGTCGCAGGCGCGTGACCGCCTCGCGGAACGGCGCGTGGCTCCCCAGCAACGCCTCCACGGTGGCGGCGGCCGCGACGTCGGCGACGCGGGCGAGGCGCTCGGCGTCGAGGAGCGCCAGGACCAGGTGCGCCGTCATCAGCTGGGTGCCGTTGATGAGGGCAAGGCCCTCCTTGGCGGCCAGCTCCAGCGGGGCGAGACCCACCCGCGCCAACGCGGCGCGGCCCGGGAGGTGGTCGCCGCCGACCTCGGCCTCCCCCTCGCCTATCAGCACCAGCGCCATGTGCGCGAGGGGGGCGAGGTCGCCCGACGCGCCGACGCTGCCCTGGGCCGGGATCACCGGGTGGACGCCCCGCTCGAGCAGGGCGGCCAGGAGCTCGACCACCTCCGGCCGGACGCCGGAGGCGCCCAGGGCCAGCGACTGGGCGCGCAGGAGGAGCATGGCGCGCACCACGTCGGTGGGTAACGCCTCCCCGACGCCGACCGCGTGAGATAGCAGCAGGTTGCGCTGCAGGGCGACGACGTCGCCCTGCGCGATGCGCGTTGCGGCGAAGCGTCCGAAGCCCGTCGTCACGCCGTAGACGGTGTCGCCCCGGGCCAGGAGCTCGTCGACGTACGCGCGGTTGCGCGCCAGCCGCTCGCGCGCGGTGCTGCCCAGCGTGACGGCACCACCGTGCCGCGCCACGCGCTCCAGCGCCTGTGGCGTCAGTTCCGACCCCAGGGCGAACGGCGTGACGCTCACCCCGCCGCTCCCTCCGCGCCGATCTGCGCCAACACCTCGCGCAGCCTGGCGCTCACCTCCGTCCGCTCCGCCACTCGGCGCCGCTCCTCCTCGACCACTTCGGCGGGCGCCGCGGCCACGAAGCGCGCGTTCGCCAGCTTCTTGCGGGAGCGCTCGAGGTCCTCCTCGAGCTTGGCGAGGCGCCGCTCCTGCCGCGCGCGGTACTCGGTCACGTCGACCTGACCGCCGAGGGGGAGGCTGACCGACAGCCCGGGCAGCGCCAGGCTGATGGTCGGACCGACCGCCGGCCCGGCGGCGAGGCGCGCCCGCGCCAGGCTCTCGAACACCTCGGCCTCCCCCGCGACGAGCGCGGCGCCCTCGCCCGTGAGCGCCACGGTTATCACGGCCGTTGGGGCCAGGTCCGCCTCGCCGCGTAGGCTGCGCACGGCGCCGACGGCGGCCTGCAGCCGCGCGAAGTCGGCCTCGGCCCCGTCGTCGAGGCGGTCGGCGGCGCCCGTCGGCCACGGCGCCAGCGCCAGCTGCTCCGCGTGACCGAGCGCCTGGTACAGCTCGGAGGTGACGAACGGCATCAGGGGGTGCTGCAGGGCGAGGATGGCCTCCAGCACGCGCCTCAGGGTGGCGCGGGTGGTCGGGTCGCCCTCCTTGAGCGCCGGCTTGCTCGCCTCGAGGTACCAGTCGCAGAACTCGGACCACGTGAAGTCGTAGAGGAGCCGCGTGGCGGCGCCCAGGTCGAACGCCTCCAGCGCCTCCGTCACCGCGGCCACGGTGCGCTCGAGCCGGCTCGATATCCACCTGTCGGCGAGCCGCACTGGTGGGGTGTCGACCTCGTCGCCGCGCAGGTTGAGGAGCGCGAAGCGCGCGGCGTTCCACAGCTTGGTGGCGTAGTTGCGGCCCATCTCGACGCGCCTGTCGTCCCAGCGCACGTCCTGCCCGCCTGTGCTCACGTGGCCCATCGCGAAGCGCAGCGCGTCGGCACCGTGCTCGGCGATGACCGTGAGCGGGTCGATGCCGTTGCCCTTCGATTTCGACATCTTCTGGCCGTCGGCGTCGAGCACCAGGCCGTGCAGCACGACGTCGCTGAAGGGGCCTCGCCCGGTGAACTGGTAGCCGGCGATCTCCATGCGGGCCACCCAGAAGAAGAGGATGTCGTAGCCGGTCACCAGGACGCTCGTCGGGTAGAAGGTGCGGTAGAACGGGTCGGCCTCGTCGGGCCATCCGAGGGTGCTGAACGGCCACAGGTTGGACGAGAACCAGGTGTCGAACACGTCCTCGTCCTGGCGCAGGGCGAGCCCGGCGTAGCGCGGGTCGTCCGGCGGGTCGAGGTCGGGCCGGTCGAGGGGCGGCACGTACACGGCGCCGTCCGCGTCGTACCAGGCCGGGATGCGGTGGCCCCACCAGAGCTGGCGCGAGATGGTCCAGTGCCGCAGCTTGTGCAGCCAGTCCCGGTTGACCTTGGCGTAGCGTTCCGGGTGCACGCGGACCTCGCCGGCCTCCAGCGCGGCCAGCACGCGACTGGCGATGGCGTCCGTGTCGTAGAACCATTGCAGGGAGAGTAGGGGCTCCACGGGTTCGCCGGTGCGTTGCGACAGGCCCAGGGCGACCGTGTGGTCGCGGGTGGCCCGCAGGTGCCCTGCGGCAGCCAGGTCGGCAACCACGGCTTCCCGCGCCACGAAGCGGTCGAGGCCGCGGTACGGCTCGGGCACCAGCTCGGAGGCGAGCCGGGCGTCCTGGTCGATGACGCTGGGGCGCGGCAGGCCGTGGCGCTCCCCGATCTCGAAGTCCGTCAGGTCGTGAGCCGGCGTGATCTTGAGCGCGCCGGTCCCGAAGCCGAGCTCCACCGCCTCGTCCGCGATGATCGGCACGAGCCGGTCGGTGAGCGGGATGCGCGCGCGCCGCCCCACCAGCTCCCCAACCCGCGGGTCTGCCGGGTTGAGGGCGATGGCGACGTCGGCGAAGATCGTCTCGGGACGCACCGTCGCGATCACCACCTCACCGCCCCCATCGAGCGGGTAGGCGAGCTCGTAGAGCTTGCCGGGGCGCTCCTCGCGGTCGACCTCGAGGTCGGACAGCACCGTTCGGCTGACCGGGTCCCAGTTCACGATGCGTTCGCCCCGGTAGACGAGGCCCTTGTGGTAGAGCTCGACGAACTGCCGCCTCACGGCCCGCGACAACCCGTCGTCCATGGTGAAGCGCGTGCGGGTCCAGTCGGCGCTCACGCCCAGGCGTTGCAGCTGCTCGAAGATGATCCCGCCGTAGCGCTCCTTCCAGTCCCAAACCCGTTCCAGGAAGCGCTCGCGACCGAGTTCGAGCCGGCTCGTGCCCTCGTCACGGAGCGCGCGTTCGACCACGACCTGGGTGCTGATGCCCGCGTGGTCGGTGCCCGGTTGGAACAGCGCCTCGAAACCCTGCATCCGCTTGAAGCGGATGAGCACGTCGATGATGGTGTTGTCGAAGGCGTGCCCCAGGTGCAGGTTGCCGGTCACGTTCGGGGGCGGCATGACGATGCAGAACGGCTCCTTGCCGCTCGCCGGGTCCGCCGCGAACGGCTCCCTGGCCCAGCGCCTCACCCACGGCGCCTCCAGCGCGCCGGGGTCGTAGCGGCTCGGCAACTCTGCTCCTGCTCGATGGGCTTGCGTAGGGTTCATCCCAGCCTCCGGTCACGGCGCTCTGCGCGCCCGCCGGAGGCGCCGCAGCGACGACGCGGCCCCGTCCGGCGACTGCGGACGAGGCGACTACCCCGCGGTACCACCGCAGTTCCCCTCGCGCGCGAGGGGCACTCGATCGTCCGCACTATCGCGGCGGCAAGCGGGGGTTCTACTGCCCGGGGGCTCGCGCCTATCGGGTTTCCTCCCCACGCGCGCCCCGTCCGGGGCGCCGGCGGGCGACGTTCTGCGCTGCACCTCGCCCGGGCTCGCACCCGGCGACGCCGGCTCGGGCTC
Source organism: Trueperaceae bacterium (assembly GCA_019454765.1). Lineage (NCBI taxonomy): Bacteria > Thermotogati > Deinococcota > Deinococci > Trueperales > Trueperaceae > Trueperaceae bacterium. The sequence continues at coordinate 16,671 of JACFNR010000005.1, forward strand.
TCTGTCAGGTGCGGTCGGCGCCTACTCCTCCCGCCACTCGGATGATAGCACCGCGGCGCGGGGCCGTTCAGCCGACCATGGGCAGGCTGTTCACGGACTGGATGCTCACCTGACCCGCCATGCGCCGCGTGGCGCGGCGGAGCTCGACGGCGCTGGGGTCGTCGGGGTGCGACACCACCAGCGGCGTGCCGCTGTCGCCGCTCTCCCGCAGCGCCCGCGTGATGGGTACCTGGCCCAACAGGGGCAGGTTCTCGGACGCCGCCCACCGCTCCGCGCCCCCCTCGCCGAAGATGTGGTCCTTCGTGCCGTCGGGAAGGGCGTAGTAGCTCATGTTCTCGATGACCCCCAGGACGGGTATGTGCGTCTTGCGCGCCATGGTGTAGGCGCGGCGCACGTCGACGAGCGCCATGTCCTGCGGGGTGGTGACGAGCACCATGCCCGTGACGGGCACGAGCTGCGACAACGACAGCTGCACGTCGCCGGTGCCGGGCGGGAGGTCGACCACGAGGTAATCGAGTTCGCCCCACACGGTCTGCTTGAGGAGCTGAGTCAACGTGCCGTGCAGGATAGGGCCGCGCCAGGTGAGCGCCTGGCCGTCCTCGACGAGGTTGGCGATCGAGATGACCTTCACGCCGTGGTTGCGAAGGGGCAGGATGTGCTTCTCGTCGTCGGCCATGAGGCGCTTGCCCTCGACGCCGTACATCTTGCCCTGGCTGGGGCCGTAGATGTCGGCGTCGAGCAGGCCCACGAGCGCCCCCTCGAGGCTGAGCGAGGCGGCGAGGTTGGCGGCCATGGTCGACTTGCCGACGCCCCCCTTGCCCGAACCGACGGCGATGACGTTGCGCACGCCGGGGAGCGGCATCTGCGTGGGACCCCTCACGACCGAGCCGAAGGTCAGCTCGACCTTGTCGACGCCCAGGTCCTTCTTGATGGCGGCCCTGATGTCCTGCTCGATCTTGGCCTTCATCGGGCAGGCCGGGGTGGTGAGGGTGACCTCGAGCTTGACGGTGTCGTCACTCACCTCCACGCTGTCGACCATGCCGAGCGTGACGAGGTCTTGGTGGAGCTCCGGGTCGTTGACGCCCTTCAGGGCCTCGAGTACGCGTTCGCGGGTGACTGCCATACGTAAGGTTAAGCGTACCAACGCACCGCGCGCCCGCGTGCACGTACCGTGACCAACGCCGGCCAACGCCTTGTGACGCCCTCGTCGCCTGGCTATACTCGCATGGCGTGGATCAAGCCGGGCGTTTTCAACGCAGCGAGCGACTCAGGAGCGACGGCGGCATCGTCACGAGCCTGGGCGTCGACGTCGTCACCGGCCTGGCGGTCCTCATCTACGACTTCCCGGGGGCGCCGCGCCTCAGGCAGGGCGCGCAGGCGATCGCGGGCGTCCCGACGCCGGTGGCGGCCTGGGTCGACGGGGAGCGCGGCACGCTCGTGGTTGCCTACCCGAGCGACGCCACCCTGGTGGCCCCCGGCGAGGCGGTGGTCGACGACCACTTCGTGCTCCAGGCCCTGACCATCCTCCGCGACGCGGCCGCCCGCGGCCTGGCTCACGGCGACCTGCACGCCGGGCGCTTCCTTTGGGCCGAGCGGCGCCTGTACCTCGAGGGGTACGGCGTGCCGTGGCAGGCCGACCTCCCTGCCGCGGCCGGCCAGGCGCTCAACCTCGCGCTGCGCAAGGACCTGCGGCAGGCGGCGGCCGCGCTCCTGGAGCTGGGCGTGAAGGGGATCAGTTCCGAGGTCGCCGCGGCGCTCAAGGCGGCGACCGCCGGCACGAGCGCCACGGACGCCGCCGGGCTGCAGGCCGTCGTCCGGCGGCTCGCGGGCGGCGCCGTGAAGGTCCCGTCGGCGGGCTTCGGCGACATCGTCCTGCCCGTGGCCCCGAAGCAGCAGCACCCGACCGAGGGCGGCCCACTCGACCTCGACGCGCTCGAGTTCACCGTGCCGCCCGCCACGCCCGTGGCCGGCGTCGACTTCGACCCTCACGACGTGGTCGGCACCATGGGCGCCCCGCCGAGCGTCTCCGCCACCCGCACCGACATGCGCGTCGACCCGAGCGTCTACGCCGACGAGGTCGCGGCACCGCGCGACGCGCCCCCGGTGGGCGCGCCCTCGGTTGGCGCGCCCCCGGCGCCCACCCAACCGGCGGCCGAACCGGACCCGATCACGCTCCATAGCGACCCCGGCGGCACCGTGCTCAGGACCGGACCCAGCACCCCCGCCCCGTCCGACGGCGGGTTCGTCAAGAACCTGCCGCCGGGCGCCACCTACCGCGCCGGGAGCCTCGACGAGGCGCTGCGGCCGGCCCCGATCCGCGTTGGCGACGAGGCCGACCGCCGCCAGGGGCGCCGGTCGTGGCGCGGCCCCGCGCTGCTACTGCTGCTGCTACTCGCCGTCGTGCTCGGCAGCTTCCTCGCGCTGCGGGCGCAGCGCTCCTCCGGCCTCGGCAACGTGGAGGCCGCCACGGTGCGTCACCTGGTCGACGTGCGCGTCACGCCCGGCAACCTGCCGCCGGTGAGCCTGGTGGTCGACAGGAGCCCGGACGGCTCCCTCTACTCGCCCGGCACGATCATCGGTTCGGTGCCGCGCCGCGTGGCGTTCGACGCCAACGGGGTCTGGGTCGTCCACGCCCAGTTCCAGGGCCGCTCCAGCACGAGCGTGACGCTGCGCGTGCCGGACGAGTCCGTCATCACCCTCGACTTCCCGGAGCCGGGACAGACGGCGCCGTGACGACCGGCGCCCGCGCCGGCCAGGGAGAGAACACAGTGCCCAAGAGCATCGTCGTGATCGATTACGGCTCGCAGTTCAGCCGCCTGATCACTCGTCGCCTTCGCGAACTCAACGTCCACTCGGTCATCCTGCCCGCCGCCTCGTCGGTGGAGCGGATCCTGTCTCAACGGCCGGCGGCGCTGGTGCTGTCGGGGGGGCCCAACAGCGTCACCGACCCGGGTGCCCCCGGCATCGCCCCAGGCCTGTTGGAGCTCGGCCTGCCGGTGCTGGGGATCTGTTACGGGATGCAGCTCCTGGCGCGCGAGCTCGGCGGCTCCGTCGGTGGCGGGAGCGCCCGCGAGTACGGCAAGGCGGTGCTGCGCGAGCGCCGCGGTTCCCTCTTCGACGGCATCGACGGTGAGTTCGTCGCCTGGATGAGTCACGGCGACGCCGTGACCGCCCTGCCCCCCGGCTTCACGGCTCAGGCGACGACGGAGCATGGCGTCGTGGCGGCGATGGCAGACGCCTCACGCGGGCTCTACGGGCTGCAGTTCCACCCCGAGGTCAACCACACGCCGCGCGGCATGGCGGTGCTGGAGCGCTTCGTCGACCTGGCGGGCGTCCCACGCGACTGGACCGCCGCCAACATCGTCGAGGCCGCGGTCGCCGACGTGCGCGCCAGGGTGGGCGACGAGCGGGTGCTGCTCGGCATCTCCGGCGGCGTCGACTCCACCACGCTCGGGCTGCTCCTTAACCGCGCGATCGGCGACAGGCTCGTGGCCGTGTTCGTCGACCACGGCCTCCTCCGCCAGGGCGAGGCGCGCGAGGTCGCTGCCGCCCTGCGCGACCTGGGGGTCGACCTCACGGTCGTCGACGCCGCCGACCGCTTCGTCACGGCGCTGGCGGGCGTGACCGACCCCGAGGCGAAGCGCAAGACGATCGGCCGCGAGTTCATCGAGGTCTTCACGGCCGAGGCGCGGCGCTCCCAGGCGGGCGGCGGCCCCATCCGCTTCCTGGCGCAAGGCACGCTCTACCCGGACGTCATCGAGTCCGCCGGCGTGCCGGGGGCGGCGAACATCAAGTCCCACCACAACGTCGGCGGCCTGCCGGCCGACCTGGGGTTCGAGCTGGTGGAGCCGTTCAGGGACCTCTTCAAGGACGAGGTCCGCGAGGTCGCGGCGCAGCTCGGGCTCGACCCGGTGCTGCGGGAGCGCCACCCCTTCCCCGGCCCCGGCCTGGCGGTGCGGATCATCGGCGAGGTCACCCCGGCCCGCCTCGACGCGCTCAGGCGGGTGGACCACGTCTTCATCTCCGCTTTGCGCGAGTTCGGCCTGTACGGCGCCACCTGGCAGGCGTTCGCGGTCCTCACGGACCTGCGCTCCGTCGGGGTCATGGGCGACGGTCGCACCTACGGCCACACGGTGGCGCTGCGCGCCGTGTCGAGCGTCGACGGCATGACCGCCGACTGGACGCGCCTGCCGCACGAGTTCCTCGCCACGGTCGCCAACCGGGTCGTGAACGAGGTGCCCGAGGTCAACCGCGTGGTCTACGACATCACGAGCAAGCCGCCGGCGACGATCGAATGGGAGTGACGACCTCGCCTGCGGCGCGCACCTGGTTGGTGAAGTCCGAACCGGACTGCTACCCGTACCGCGCCCTCGTGGCCGACGGCCGCACCGCCTGGGACGGCGTGCGGAACTACCAGGCGCGCAACTACATGCGCGACGCCATGCGCGAGGGCGACCTCGTCCTCTTCTACCACTCGAGCACCGCGCTGCCCGCCGTCGTCGGCCTCGCGCGGGTGGCGAGCGGCGCCTACCCCGACCCGACCCAGTTCGATCCGCACGGCGAGTACTACGACCCCAAGGCGACGCCCGACGAGCCGCGCTGGTTCCTCGTCGACCTCGAACCGGTGCGCGAGCTCGCCCGCCCCGTGACGCTGGCGGAGATGCGCGGCGACCCCGGCCTCGAGGGGATGCAGCTCCTGGCACGCGGCAACCGCCTCAGCGTCATGCCGGTCGAGGAGCGCCACTTCCGGCGGGTGCTGGAGCTCGCGGCCGGCGCCTGAGCGCCCCCGCTGGCGGCACCCTCCGGTGAGCCCTTACCCGGGCGGCGTCGACCCGGTGGTAGCATCTGGCTCATGAAGGAGCGGCGCGCGAGGGTCCTCGAGCTCGTGGCGGAAGCCTACATCGCCACGGCGCACCCCGTCGCGTCGTCTCACATCGCCGCGCAGCTCGAGGTCAGTCCCGCCACCGTGCGCTACGACTTCGGCTCCCTCGAAGACGCCGGGCTGTTGCAGCAGCCGCACACCTCCGCCGGCCGCATCCCCACCGTGCTCGGTTTCAGGACGTACGCCGCCGGCTTCCTTCCCCCCAAGCCGCTGGCGGCCCCGCAGCGGGCGCGCCTCGACGAGCGGTTGAAGGGCGCAGTGGGCGACGACCTCTTCAACCTCGCCTCCCGCTTGGCGGCCGAGTTGTCCGGTTACGCCGTCACGCTGCGGCTACCCGCCGACGCCACCATGAACATCCTCGAGATCCACCTCTCGCCCCTCAGCGCCAGCCGGATGTTGGCCGTGGTGGTGCTCGAGAACGGCCTCGTGCGCCAGCTCGGGGTGACCGTCGACCCCATCCCGACCGACGACGTCATCGACGACGCGGAGCGGAACCTGCGTCAGCTGTCGCAACCGGTCGGAGAGGTGCCGGCCGCCCTCCTGGACATCGCCAAGCGCGCGGGGGCGGAGCTGAGCCGGACGTTGCAGGCGCTCGCGGCGGCGTGGAGCGATCTCCACCCCCCGCGCGTGTTCCGGGAGGGCATCGGGCGTCTCCTGGCGGAGCCGGAGGGGGCGGACCCGGCCTTCGTGCGCTCCGCGCTCGAGCAGCTGGAGGAGGACGCCCCGGCCACCGACGACGCCAGCCTCACCCTGGAACTCGACGACCGGGTGGCGCGGCTCTGCGCCGCTTTCGCCCTCGGCCGGACGACGGGGCAGCTGACGCTGGTCGGACCGGCCCGCATGCGTTACGGCGAAGCCTTCTCGGTGGCCCAGGGGCTGGCGCGCGCGCTCGAGCGACCGCACGCCCACGGGGCGGTCAGCGGCTGAGCCGGACGGCGGGCGAGCACCACGAAGCGGCCCACGGAGACGCTCCCCAACGGAAAATCTCACACCCCGGGGGACCGCCCCGGCACTATGCTCCGCAGCGAGGAGGGGAAGGAGCGGCATGCCTAACGACGTCTACCGGTACACGCATGCGGCGCTCTCCGCCCTCGTCTCGCCACGGGTGGCACACTCCATACTGGAAGACGCCCTGAAGACCAAGAGCCAGACCAGCGACACCATCACCGTGGGGGCCATGCGCCACCTACTGGCGGGCGCCGTCCGCAAGGAGCTCGCCCGGACGTTGCCGCGGGCCGGGTTGACGAGCACCCTCAAGCGCCTGGCGGACGAGCTGGCGGCGCACCCCGACCTCGGCTCGAGCCAACCCACTCCCGTGGCCAACGCCCTGATAGCGGAGGCCGACGCCGAACACGCGCTCGACGCCCTCACGGCCGAGCGGGCCGTCGTCGTGCCGCCGCAGCCTGTCTCCGCGACGGCCCAACCGGGCGGCTCGTCGCCGCGGTCGGGAGTCCCGGCCATCCAAGGCCTGAACGTCGGCGCCGCCACCGTCCTGGAGCGGCCCGTCGGGCGCCTGAGCGGGCGGGCGTTGCATGGGGACGGGCGGCCAGCGCGCCGACCCGCCCCTCCCCCGCCCCCCGGCAAGATCGTGCCGCGCCTGGTCGAGCGCGCGCAGCAGGTGGCGCTCAAGCTGTTCGGCGACATCGAGAGCGTCCGGCAGGTCGTCGTGGTCAGGCGCCAAGCCGTCGTCCTGGAGCGCGGCGAGGGCATCGACGCCGCCGCCCTGCCCGGCCTGGTAGTTTCGTCTCGTCACCTGTTGGCGCGCGCTGGAGAGCTGCGCGCCCTGTCGGTGGAGCGCGCCGGCGGCGTGCTCTTCCTCTTCCCGTTCGGCGAGGACACGGTCGTCGTCGTCACGTCACCCAACGTCAACATCGGTGCCGTCCTGAACGCGCGCGCCGCTCTCGAGGAGGCTGCATGATCCGGCGTCAACTGACCCTTACCACCTGCGTGGTGGCCCTGCTCACGCTCCTGGCGGCAGCGTTCGCGCAGGACGACTCGGTTCTGCAGCGCTACGACCTCGCGATCGAGAACCTCGAGGTGGCCACCGCCAGCGTTCCCCAGGACGGCGCCCAGGCGCGAGACGAGCTCGAGCGGGCGCTGAACGCCCTCCTCACCCTGTCGCGCGACGCCACGAGCACGAACCTCGTGCAGGCCATGGAGCGCACGTTCGAGAGGACGCGCGTGGCCGTCGACAACCAGAGCCGGACCGACATGGCGGTGCAGACGGCCGTCCTGGCCGGGGGCTTCAGTCGGCTCGTGATGGACTCCGCCTACCTGGTCGCCGGTAGTGGCGACCTGACGACGGCGAGGACGCGGCTACTCCACCTCGCGGACCGCCTCGGCTTCGCTCCGGCGGACGCGGGCGCCGTCACCGACGCCGCGACGGCTCCGGCGCTGCGGCTGGCGTTCGAGGCCGGCCTCGCCGACGCGGTCGCCGCCCGCCTCGCCACCGTCGACGACCTGGCCGCCACCGATCCCGACGCGGCCTACGTCGACCTGGCGAGCGCCTACGGGGCGTCACTGTTGGTGCAGGACTCGCCACGCATCGCCCCCTCGCTCAACCGCGACCTGGTGACCGCGGCGCAGGCGCTCGTCGCCCACGACGAGGCGGCGCTCGCGACCGCGACCGAGGCCGCCCGGAAGACCCTGGCCGACCTCGCCGCGGCCGCACGCGGCGCCGACGCCGGTGCCGCCGCCGGGGCCGCGCTCGAGCCGGACCAGGCCACCGCCCCGGCCCCGGTGGAGCTACCGACCGCAGCGACCCCCGCGAGCACCGAAGGCGCCGGTGGGACCCCGCAGGGAGATGCCGCCACCAGCTCGGGCGGAACGGCCGGTAGCGCCGCGGACGCGCCGGCCACGGCGGGAGCGGCCGAGCCAGTCGGTGCGCCCGCCGGCTTGGCAGACGCGAACGGCGCCCCGGCCGAAGCCGGCGTGGTCACCGCCCCCGAGCAGGCCGCGCCGGCCACCGCCCGCGACGAGGCCTCCATCCAGGAGGCCGTCGCCGCCCGACTCCTCGCCCTCGGCGAGGCGGCGGAGCGCGCCAAGTCCGAGGAGCTCACCCGGCAGCTCGTGGCCGCCGGCGTCGGCGCCGACGCGGCCCCGGCCGCCGCCAACCGCATGCTGGCGCGCGGCCACGACGACCTTGACGGGCTCCTGCGGGGGCTCGAGGCCCACAGCGCCCAGCTGACCGCCGCCGTCGCCCGCGGCGACAGGGACGCGGCCACGGCCGCTTTGAGCCTGACGACGGACGTCTTCCGGCGCGACGTGGCCCCGCTCCTCGACCACGTCGATCCCCGGCTCGAGGCGTCGACGGACGCGCTCCTCACGGAGCTCGCGGCCGCGCACCCCACGCAGGCCGACGCCGCCCTCGTCGCCGCTCGCACCGCGATGGTGCGCGGCGCGTTCGCCGGCGCGACCCCCACGCTCGCCGACGAGGTCGAGGGCGGCGTCGCCCGCTACTGGTCCGGTCCGGCCCGCGACGCCGTGTTCCTGATCCTCGGGATCCTGGCCATCTTCCCCCTGGTCCTACTGAACATGGCGTTCGGCGGGAGCAACCGCAACTGGCGCCTCGTCGGCTGGGGCCTGTTCCTCCTCCTCGTTCCGGTCTTCTACCAGGCGGTCGTGGGCCTGGCCAACCTCCTCGGCGAGGTGGTCGACCTGAGTTGGCTTCCCGACCTGGCGCGCTGGTCGCTGCTCGGCGGCCTCACGGGCCAGGTCGCGTGGGTGCTTCTCGTGCTCGTGGCGCTCGTGCTGGCCATCGTCGGCCTGCGCGGCATCTGCTTGCAGTTCGGCCTGCTCGGCGGCGCCCGCAAGGGGGCGCAACCCAAGGCGACCGCGGTGCAACCCAAGGGCAGCACCGGCCACACCACCATCGATTGGGACGAGGAGTTCTGAACATGATGCCCCGCGAGCGCCCGGGTAGGTGCGGGAGGTCAGGCGCCGGATGAACGCCGCCGTCAGCCCCGTCTACCAGACCGCCGTCACGGAGCTCGAGGCCGTGCTCTCGCCGCGCATCGTCTCGCGGGCGCTCAAGGACGGGCTCCGGCAGCTGGGACGGTCGCCGGACACGGCGGACCTGATGGACATCGAGAAGGTCATGAAGTCCCAGGTCTACCGTCAGCTGCAGGTGCTGATGCCGGTGACCCAGGCGAAGGAGACCGTGGCCGGCATCCTCGACCGGCTGGCGACGTCCTCCGCCGGCGCCAGCACCCCGTCCGTGGCGGGCAGCGACGCCCTCAAGGTGCAGGCCAAGCGCCTCGCCGCCCTGCAGGCGGAGCTGAAGCCGTTCAACCTCTACTTCGAGTGGCCGGAGGTCCAGAAGCTGCGCGCCCAGGTTCAGCTCGCCGAGGCCGACGCCGCCGCCGGCCGCGAGGCGCCCGGGCTACTCGCCGACGGCGAGGCTCAGCTCGAGCTGGTCAAACAGAAGCTAGAGGACCAGCTCGTGCTGCAGGCTCGCGACCTGGCGGTAGTGCAGGAGGCGCTCGAGCAGGTGCGGGAGGTCGGCGGCAACAGCGTTAGGCGCCTCGAGACCCTCGTCAACCAGGTGGCCGCCGCGCAGGCGCAGCGCCACCTCGTCCAGGCCGAGCTCGAGCGCGCCCACCGCCTCGCCCGCGAGTTGCGCAAGGCGCTGCCCGTCGAGGCGGCAGCGGCCACCCAACCCCCGGCCGCGACCGACAGCGAGACGCTCGACCCGGCGGCCCGCGACGCGACCACGGGCGCGGAGCCCACGGTCGCGCGCGGCGACGCCACGGCGCCCGAGCCCGAGCCGGCGGCGCCGCCGGCGGCGCCGGACGGCGGCGTGGCGGGGCGCAGCCACCGCCTCGACATCGACGCGGAGCTCCACGACCTACGCACGCTCGAGAGCGACTACGCCAACGTGTTCGAGTACCTGCCGGAGCTGGCCGTCCGGATGGCGGAGCTGAGGTCCGAGCTGGAGGCGGAGCGCTCGGTCGCCCAGGTGCTGGAGGGGATGCGCGCCGACCTCGACGCCACGACGCGCGCCGTGCGCGAGGACCTGCGCGAGGAGCTCGAGGAGATGAGCGCCAGGGTCGCGGCCATGCGGTCGGACGTGGCGACCGCCGAGCTGGACCAGGCGCTGCGGGTGACCCTCGGCATCCTGGAGTCGAGCCTGCCCAACCGCACCGACGTGGAGCACGTGCGGCGCCTGCACCAGTTGGCGCTGGAGCAGGAGGGCGTCCTGCAGCACGAGGACGAACAGCGGGCCGCCGGCCTCGCCGCGCAGTCCGAGCTGCTGGAGCGGCTCGAGTCGACGCTCCTGCGCCGCGGCGACGACGCCGACGTGCGCGAGGAGGTGGACAGGCTCCGCGCCGAGTTCGACCACCTGCGCCTCGCCCATGAGCAGAACACCGTCGCTCACGACCTCGTGTCCGCGGCGCGGCAGGCCGAGGAGGACCTCGCCAGGAGCCTGGCGGCACGCGCCACCGAGGCCTCCGAGAAGCTGGTGGCGCAGTTGACGGCGCTCCGCGCTCAGCTCGAACGCCTGCCGGTCACGGCCACGCTCACGGACCGCGCCGACACCCTCCGCCACGAGGTCGAGCGCCTCCTGCAGGAGCAGGAGAGCGCCTCCGCCGTCGCCGGGCTGCTGCTCGACGACGACCCCGGACCGCCCACCCTGGTCGACGACGGCGAGCTGGCGTCGCTGACGACCGAGGTCGACGCCCTTCGCCAGGAACTGACCACCAGCCTCCGCAGCCGCCTCATGCGGCTGGCCGAGGAGGCCACGGCGCTGGGGAACCACCCGCTGATCGAGCACATCCAGCGCGCGCTGCTCGGGCTCGAGCTCGGCCGCTACCCCGACCTGGCGCAGTTCCAGGCGGCGCTCCGGCAGGAACGCGAGGCGCAGCGGCAGGAGCAGCTCGACGAGCTCAAGCGGTTGGCGCAGGCGGCGGCACATTTCGAGGGGGACGGCCGCGGCGCGGAGCTGAAGGCGCTCCTGGCCGACGCGCGCGAGCGGATCCAGGCGGGCGAGCCGGCACAGACGCTCAAGCGCGCCGGCGAGCTCCTGCGCGAGCTCGAGGAGCAGGCCGACGCGGTGCTGGCCGGCATGCCGACGCGGCTCGACGCCGCCCTGGCAGAGCTCGAGCCGGTCTCCAAGCTGAATAGCGACGGCGTGGTGACGGTGCGTCGGATCCTCCACCACCTGGACTCGCAACGGGACGCTCTGCCGCGCCTGTCGCGCGGGCTTCAGTTGCAGCTGGAGCAGGCCCTTGGCCAGGCCGAGCGCATGCTGGTGGAACTCCGCGGCGAGTACGAGGCCACGCGCCTGGTGGCCGACCAGGTGGTGAGCGGTGGCCTGCTCGACGGGGTCCTGGGGCTGTTCCGGACGGCCGACCCACCGCCGGCGGAGCCCGAGACGCCAACCTTCTCCCGCCAGGCGGTCCTCGACGAGTACCTGAGCGAGAAGTACGTGAAGGGGGGCGCGTGGATGGACGCCGCCGGCGCCCTGCTGGCCGGCACAGACGACACGTTGCCTGCCGGCGCCACCGATCCCAGCCCCGTGCCCCTGGCCGGCGCCACGGCCGCCTGCTGGCAAGCCGACGACGAGGCGCTCATCGTCGCCTGGCTGCCCAACGGCGAGTGGCTGGCGTTGCGGCTCGGCGACCCCGACCTGGCCGGGCTGATGGTCAACCGGGTGAGGCGCGACGCCGCGACCTGGCCCCTCGCGGGGGCGGCGCCGGGCGACGGGTGAGCGCCGGGACCGCCCTCCCGCCGGCCGGCGCCCTCCCCCTCGCCTCCCTCGACGCCACCACCGAGCTGGCGCGCGCCGCCCTCGCCGCCCTGCCGAACGGCAGCCTGCTGGTCCTGTCCGGGCCGCTGGGCGTGGGCAAGACCACGTTCACCCAGGCGTTGGCGTCGCTACTCGGCGTGGAGGCGCCCGTGAACAGCCCCACCTACACGCTGGTGCACGAGTACCCCTCGCCCGCGGGGACCCTCGTGCACATGGACGCCTACCGGTTGGGTGGCGCCGCGCCGTTGGCCGGGACCATGCTCGACGACTACCTCGAGCGGGCGCGGCTCGTGGTCGTCGAGTGGGGCGAGGGCCTGCTCGACGCCTACCCCGAGGCGTGGTGGCTCGAGTTCGGCTTCGGCGCCGCCGACGACGGCGAGGGGAGCCGGGTGCGGTGGGCCCGCTGGGGCAGGCGGCCCGTCACGTGACGGGCGAGCGGAGGATCCTCCTCGGCATCGACTGCTCGAGCGCCCACCTGGCGCTCGCCTTGGTCGACCCCGAGCTCGGCGTGCTGGCGGCCGGCGCCGACGACGTGGGGCGGGCCCACGCCGCGCTGGTGATCGCGGCCTTGGATGCGCTCTTCGAGCGGGCGGGGATCGCGCCCGGGCGGGTCGGTCTCATCGGCGTGGGGGTCGGGCCGGGCTCGTACACCGGCGTGCGCGTGGGCGTCGCCACCGCCACGGGGTTGGGGCGCGCCTGGGGGGTCCCGGTGGCGGGGGCCTCGAGCCTCGTCGCCGTCGCCGGCACGCGCGCCGCGCCTGGAGAGGAGGTGGTGGCCGTGATGGACGCGCGCCGCGGCAACGTGTACGCGCAGCGGCTATTGCGCAGGGAGGCCGGGCCGTCCGTCCCGACCTACGACGAGCTCGAGGCGCCCCGCAAGCTTGGTCGGGCCGCGCTGGCCGCCGCCTACCCGGGTCTGCGCGTGGTGGAGGGGGCGCCGCCGGACGCGGCCGTCTCCGCGCTAGCCGCCGTGGCGGGGCGCCGGGTCGAGCCCTACTACCTGTGACTGGCGTTATACTGCGGCACCGCGAGACCACGGCGTGCTCGTGGACCGTCTCCCGATGCCCCTCACCGGCCGCGCGCCCCGGGCGTCGCTTCGGCCCGGGCTGCGTCGTGGAGCCGTGAGCCCCGTGGGGCGGGAGTGAGCATGTTCTTCAAACTAGGTCAGGAGATGGGGGTCGACCTGGGCACGGCGACCGTCCTCATCTACGTGAAAGGCAAGGGCATCATGCTGCGCGAGCCGTCGGTCATCGCGATGGTCCGCGATACCGGCGAGGTGAAGGCGGTGGGCGAGGAGGCCTACCGCATGCTCGGCAGGACCCCCGGGAACATCGTCGCAGTGCGCCCCATGCGCGACGGCGTCATCGCGGACTACGACCTCACGGAGAAGATGTTGCAGGCGTTCGTGCGCAAGGTGCTCACGGGGCCCAGCCGGCTGTTCAAGCCGCAGATCATGGTGTGCGTCCCCTCCGGCGTGACGGAGGTGGAGCGCCGTGCCGTCCTGCAGGCCACCCGCGAGGTGGGGGCCCGCAAGGCGTTCCTCATCGAGGAGCCGCTCGCCGCGGCCATCGGGGCCGGCGTCAAGATCGCCGAACCGACCGGTTCGATGATCGTCGACGTGGGCGGTGGCACCACCGACATCGCCATCATCTCGCTCGGCGGGATCGTCGTGTCTGAGAGCCTGCGGATCGCCGGCAACGAGTTCGACGAGTCGATCATCAGGCACATCCGCCACAAGGAGAACCTCCTGATCGGCGACCGCACGGCCGAGACGGTCAAGACGCACGTCGGCGCCGCCATGCTGCGCGGCCCCGCCGACGACGACTCGATGGAGGTGCGCGGCCGCGACCTCATCAACGGCCTCCCCAAGAGCATCACGGTCACCACGAAGGACGTCGTGGAGGCGCTGAAGGAGCCCATCGCCAAGATCGCCGACGGCGTGAGGCGCGTGCTGGAGCAGGCGCCGCCGGAGCTCGTGAGCGACGTCATCGACCGGGGCATCATCATGACGGGTGGCGGCGCGCTGCTACGCAACTTCGACGAGCTGCTGCGCGAGACGACCGGCATCCCCGTCATGGTGGCCGACAACGCGACCGAGTCGGTGGCGCTCGGCACGGGGCAGGCGCTCGACATGCTCCACGTCCTGCAGGACGCCCTGATCTCCGACAACTTCCTGAGGCGCTGAGGGTGGCGGCGCAGCCGCGCGCCGCGCGTCTCGTTCGCGGGGAGCGGCCGCGCCCGGCGCCGGCGCAGGTGCTTGTCGCGGCGGCCTGCCTGACGGTGGCGCTCTGCATGGGCACGGTCGGGCACGCCCAGCGCGGCGCGGCGCCCGACATGCCCGTCGAGCAGGTGGTGGTGGGCGACAAGGGCCACGCAGTGACCGCCGGCCCCGGCAACCGGCTGGAGCGGTTCCCCATCGAGGTCGTGGCCGTCCAGTGGGAGGGCGGCGCCGGCTTCCCGCTGGTGTTGGTGCGGGCCGGTGGCGAGTTCATCGCCGCCGCCGGCGGCGTGGCCGCCGGCATGAGCGGTAGCCCCGTCTACGTCTCCACCGAGGCGGGCGACGCGCTGCTCGGCGCCATCGGTTACGTCTTCCCGCGCGCCGATCACGACCTCGCGCTGGTGACCCCGATAGCCGTGATGCGGCGGGCCCTGCCCGGGCGCATGCCGCCGTTCGTCGACGTCCCCGGGGTGGGCCGGGCCGTGCCGGCGGCCACCCCCGTCCTCATGACCGGCGTGTCCACGCGCGCGGCCGCGCTGTTGGCGCCGCTCTTCAGGGACGAGCGCGTGGCGCCGTTCGTGGCGCAGGGGGGCGGCACCGGACCGGGTTCGCCGAGCGGGGCGCCCGGCGCGGCCGACGAGTTGGGGCCCGGCTCGGCGCTCGCCGTGGCCCTCGCCTGGGGCGACGTCAACATCCAGGCCGTGGGGACCGTCACCGCGGTGGAGGACGGGGAGCTGCTCGCCTTCGGCCACCCCTTCCTCGGCCTCGGCCGCGTGGCCTACCCCGTCGTCCCGGCGGAGGTCACGGCCATCGTGGCCAGCGCCGACGTGCCGTTCAAGCTCGCCAACGCGGGCGGGCCCATCCTCGGCACCGTGGAGCAAGACAGGCCGGGCGCCATCGCCGGACGCCTCGGCGTCGAGCCGCCCGCCATCCTGGTCGAACTCAGCCTGCTGGGGATCGGCCCCAGCACCAGCTACAGCTTCAGTGTCCCCGCCGACGACCGCCTCTACCCCCCCGTCGTCGGCACCGGGGTGCTGGCGCTGCTCGACCGCTACCTGAGCGCGACCACCGGGGGCTACGCCGAGGTGGCGTGGGAGATCGCGTTGGGGAGCGGCGAGCGCGTGAACGTGCTCGAGCAGACGAACGACGCCACCGACATCGGCTACCGGGCGGCGGTCCTCGCCTTCTCGCCGCTGGCGCTCCTCGCCGACAACCGGTTCGGGGAGAGCGACGTGACGCGGGTCTCCCTCGCCATCCGGCTCGACGAGCGCCAGCGCGTGGCCACTCTGGAGGAGGCCGTCGCGGAGGAGACGACGGTCGCGGCCGGCGAGAACGCCATCGTCCACCTGCGGCTGCAGCCCTACCGCCAGCCCGCCATCGTGCGCAACGTGAGCGTGCCCATCCCAGCAGACATGGAGGGGGAACTGACCCTGCTGATCCGCGGCGGCGACGTGCCGCGCGACACGGGCGACGCTCACGTGGACGAACAGGAGGTCGACAGGCCGCGCAGCTACCCCGAGCTCCTCGACGCCCTGCGCCAGCAGGTGCAGGCCAGCGAGCTGGTCGTGGAGGTGGTGACACCGGACGGTGACGTGCTGCGCCTGCTGCGAACCCCGTTCGCGTTCGTCGTGGACGGCAACGAGCGCGTCACCCTCGAGGTGGTCGTCGCCGAGGACACGGACGAGGGCACCGGGGCCGACGGCGCCGAGAACGTTGGCGAGGACGGCGATGCTGCCGGCGGGGCCGGGGAGGAGGGGGCAGAGGATGACGAGCGGTGAACGCCTCACGGTCGGCGAGCTGCTGGAGGCGCTGGGCGCGCGGCTGAGCCGCGGCGCGGTCGAAGACCTCGCCCGGCCGCTGGAACGCCTCTGCGACCGCGGCATGCTGGCGCTGCCCGACGCGCGGCCGGCGGTCAGCGCCTGCGTGATGGCCGCCGCGGACGCGGCGGCAGGGCCGCCGGAGCCGGCCCCGGCACTCCTGGTCGTGCCCGCCGGCACCCCCTGGCTGGACGGCTACCCCGGCGCGGCCGCCGAGGTCGCCGACGCGCGCCTCGCCCTGGCACTGGCGAGCGCCTTGTTCGTCGACCCGCACCTGCCCCCGCCGGGCGTTCACCCGCGGGCCGTCGTCCACCACACGGCCGTGCTGGGCGAAGGGGTGCGCGTCGACGCCGCGGCCGTCGTGGCGGCCGACGCCGTGGTCGGCGCCGGTAGTTGCGTGGGGGCGGGCGCCGTGGTCGGCGCCGGCGCGCGCCTCGGCGTCGACTGCCGCCTTCACCCCGGCGTGACGCTCTACCCGGGCGTGGTCCTCGGCGACAGGGTCACGCTTCACGCCGGCAGCGTCATCGGCGCCGACGGGTTCGGGTACGCCGCCGGGAGGACGGGCGTGACGAAGATCCACCACCTGGGCGGCGTGGTGCTGGGGGACGACGTCGAGGTCGGGGCCAACACCTGCATCGATCGCGGCACCCTCGCGGACACGGTGGTGGGGGCGCGCACCAAGATCGACAACGCCTGCCAGGTCGGTCACAACGTGCGGATAGGCTCCGACACCCTCATCGCGGGCTTGACGGGCATAGGGGGCAGCGCGCGCGTTGGCTCGGGCGTGATCATCGGCGGGGCGGTGGCGGTCAGCGACCACGTGACCATCCACGACGGCGCGCGCGTTGCCGGGCGCAGCGGCGTCACCAAGGACGTCCCCGCCGGCGCGACCTGGGCCGGCTTCCCCGCCAGGCCGCACCGGCAGTTCGTGCGGGAGCTCTACCTGCTCGGCAAGCTCGAGGAGTGGTGGCGCCGCACCAAAGCGGGCGGCGAGGGCGCGGGGCCCGCCTGATGGTCCGCGTGGCGGGGCGGGCCGTCCATAGCGGCCTCACCTGCAGCGTGACGCTGCACCGGGTCGGCGGCCCCACCCGCTTCCGGCGGGGATACGTCGAGGTGCCCGCCGACCTGGCGCACGTCATCGGCGCCGAGCGCGCCACGAGCCTGGGCGCCGACGGCGCCAAGGTACACATGGTGGAGCACCTGCTGGCGGCGTTGCGGGTGGCCGGCTTCTTCGCGGGCGTGCTCGTGGAGGCCAGCGCCGACGAGCTCCCGATCCTCGACGGCTCCGCCGCCCCGTGGGCCGCCGCCGTGGCGGAACTGGGCGAGCCGCCGCCGGCGCCGGCGCCACTCGTGATGACAGCGCCCGTTAGCGTGTCGGTCGGCGGAGCGCGGGGGCGAGTGATGCCCGGCCGCGAGTCGCTCGCCTACGAGATCGAGTTCGCTCACCCCGCCATCGGGGTCCAGGCGTGGGCCGGGGGGCCGGGCGCCTACGGCGAGCTCCTCGAGGCGCGCACGTTCGGGTTCCTGAGCGACCGCGAGGCGCTGCTCGCGCGCGGGCTCGCCCTTGGGGCCGATGAGGAGCATGTTATCGTCTTCGCAATGGACGGGCCGTCGCGTCCCCTTCGCCACGCGCAGGAGCCGGTACGTCACAAGGCCCTCGACGCCCTCGGCGACCTGGCGCTGCTGGGTCGCCCGCTCGAGGGGGCCGTCAGCATCCACCGCGGTTCACACGCCCTACACCACGAGCTGGCGCGCGCCGCCCTCCGCCACGTGGGAGCGGAGTGAGCACCGGGGGCGCCCATCCGCAACCGATCCGCGTCGCCGTCGTCGGCGCGGGCGTCATGGGTCGGCATCACGCCACCAACTACATGACGCTGCCCCACGTCACGCTCGTCGCCATGGTGGACGTCGACGCCGCCAAGCGGACGCAGGCGCACCAGACCTTCAGGTGCGCCACCTACGCGACCGTCCAGGAGATGCTGACGCGCGAGGCCATCGACGCCGTCAGCGTGGCGGTGCCGACGAGCCTCCACTTCGCCGTCACCCGCGCCCTCCTCGACGCGGGCGTGCACGTGTTGGTCGAGAAGCCGGTCGCCACCGAGGTGGGGCAGGCCCGCGCGCTGGCGCAGCTGTCGCGGCAACGGGCGCTCGTCTTGCAGGTCGGGCACATCACGCGCTTCTACGGCGCCGTGCAGATGCTGGCGCGCGAGGTGAGGGAGCCGTACCTGATCGAGGCGCGGCGCCTATCGCCCTCGCAGCGGGTCAAGGACGTCGGGGTGGTGCTCGACCTGATGATCCACGACATCGACATCCTGTTGGGCCTCGTCGCCAGCCGCGTGACTGACGTTGCGGCCGCCGGGCTCCCTCTGAACGGCTCCCCGCTCGAGGACGTGGCCGCCACCCAGATCACGTTCGAGAACGGCTGCGTCGCGCGCCTCCTCGCCAGCCGCGTCTCCCCCGACCCGGAACGCACCATGCTCATCGCCGAGCGCGACAAGACGGTCAGGGTGGACTTCGGCAAGGAACCCTACAGCGAGGTGCAGTTCTTCCGGACGCCGGATGCCGCCAGGAGCGCCGGCCACGTCAGCCTCGACCGCCACCTGGTTCACGACGAGAACCCGCTGCGCAAGGAGCTCGAGCACTTCATCGCCCGCATCGAGCGTAAGGCCGACCCGATCGGGACGCTCGACGACGACATGCGCTCGCTGGAACTGGCCACAGACATCCTCGCCGCCATGCGTGCGGCGCGCCCCGTGCCGGTACACTGACGTGCCATGGTAGACGTCCGCGGCATCCTCCCCCACCGCTACCCGTTCCTGCTCGTCGACGCCTTCGTGAGCCAGGACGGCGACGACTTCGAGTGCCTCAAGAACGTGTCGCACAACGAGCCCTTCTTCGTGGGGCACTTCCCGACCGAGCCCGTCATGCCGGGGGTGCTCGTCATCGAGGCGCTGGCGCAGGCGGCGGCGGTGGGCCTGGCCGTGCGCGAGGGGAGGCAGGGGGAGCCCGGCGTCGGTTACCTCACCGGCGTCGACGGGGCCAGGTTCCGGCGCAAGGTCGTACCGGGGGACCAGCTCCGCCTGACCGGCACCATCGTCCTGTTCCGCCGTGGTCTCTGCAAGGTCGACGCGCGCGCCCTGGTCGGCGCCGAGGTGGTCGCCGAGGCGCAGCTGTCGTTCATGTACGCCCGCTGATGACTGCGGACGCCGGGCGGGCGCCGTCGGCGCACGTCCACCCTTCCGCCCGCCTCGCGCCGGACGTGACCGTCGGGCCGAACGTGGTCATCGAGGCCGACGTCGAGGTCGGCGCCGGCACGCGCCTCCTAGCCGGGACCGTGCTCCACGCCGGCAGCCGGGTGGGCGCCCGCTGCACGTTGGGGCCGTACGCGGTGGTGGGGGGCGAGCCGATGGACTCCGCGTTCAAGGGTGAGTCGACACTGGCCGTGGTGGAGGACGACGTGACGCTGCGCGACTTCGTGACCGTCCACCGGGCCACGGGCGAGGGCAACGAGACGCGGGTAGGCAGGGGTTCCCTGGTCATGAGCTACGCGCACGTGTCGCACAACGTGCGGGTGGGGCCCAACGTGACGATCACGACGGCGGCGCAGCTCGGCGGTCACGTGGTCGTCGGGCGCCACGCCGTGCTCGGCTCGGGCGCGCTGCTGCACCAGTACGTGCGGGTGGGCGCCTTCGCCATGTTCGGCGCGGCGAGCGCCGCCAACCAGGACGTGCTCCCATTCAGCATGGCGCGCGGCAACCCGGTGCGTCACTACCGCCTGAACGGGGTGGGTCTGAAGCGCAACGGCATCGTGGGCGAACGGTACGCAGCGCTGGAGCGCGCCCTGCGCTTCGTGCGCCGGCGCGACCTCGGCGCCCTGGAGGAGCTCGCGAGCACCAGCGCCGACGCCCGCGAACTGCTCGAGTTCCTGGCCGGCAGCAGGCGCGGCGTGGCGCGCTTCGTGAGCGGGGGATGAAGGGCGCCGTCGGCGGAGGCCCCTACCAGGTCGTCCTCGTCAGCAACGGCCCGGGCGAGCTATACACCTGGGTGCGCCCGGTGCTCGACGCCCTCAGGCGGCGCGACCCCTTAGTCAGGGTGGCCATCAGTCTCGTGCCCTGTCAGTTCGCCGGCGGCAACGAGGCGGCCATCGCCCGCACGTTCGCGCCGGACCTCGTCACCACGCCGGCGCAGTACCTGCGCGCCGCCGCCGTCGGCGCGGCGCCGGAGGGACTGAGCGCCGAGCCGGGGCGCGGCGTTGTGATCGGCCTCGGCGGCAACGCGGCGTTGACCGTGGCGCTCGGGCGCCGCCTCGGGCACCCCGCCTACCGTTACAGCTTCGAGCCGCACTGGCAGCGCGGCCTGACGGCGCTGCTCGTGCCGGACGAGCGGGTGCGCACGCGCGCGGTGAGGGCCGGGGCGCCCGCCGGCGCGGTGCGGGTGGTCGGCAACCTCGTCGCCGACGCGGTCGACGAGGCGACGCCGGCGGCCTCTCCGGGGTCGCCGCACGTGCTGCTCTTCGCGGGGAGCCGCGACGCGTTCGCCGTCCACCTCATCCCGCTCCTGATCGCCGTCGTCGACCGCTTGCGGGCGGCCCTGCCCGGCGCCAGGTTCGTGTGGCCCGTCAGCCGCCTGCTGCGGCCCGACACCATCGCCGCCGGCGTGGCCGGCAGGCACGCGGCCACCCTCGGCGGGGTGGCCGGCAGCCTGGTGGACGACGGGCCGACCCGCGCCGTGATCACGCCCGGGGGCGGCAGGCTCGAGCTCGTGCCCGAGGAGGAACGCTACGCGCACATGCGCGCCGCCGACCTCGCCCTGACCATCCCGGGCACCAACACGCTCGAGTTGGGGATAGCGGGCGTCCCGTCACTTGTGCTCCTCCCCCTCAACCAACCGGAGCTGATCCCGCTAGAGGGCGCGGGGCACTGGCTCGGCCTGGTGCCGCTCGTCGGCAAGTACCTCAAGCGGCACGCCGTGCGGATGTTCGTGAACGGCCTCAAGGTGCCCGTCTCGCTCCCCAACCGCCTGAGCGGCGAGGAGTTGATGGTCGAGCTGAGCGGCCATGTGGACCCGGCCCGGGTGGCGGAGGCCGTGCTGCGACTGCTCGCCGACCCGGCCGACCTGGCGGCGCGACGCTCCCGCTTGCACGCGACGATGCCGCGCCGCGGCGCGGCCGCCGCGCTGCTCGACGCCGTCCTGCCGGCCGCCTCCGGGCGGGCGCGAGCAGACGGTGGCGCGACGCTCCCGACCGCGGCGGCCGGGAGCGGCCGGACGTGAGCGCGACCGCCGGCGGCGGCCGCGCCCGGGCGCGGCCGACCGCGCTCCTGTGGCCCCGCTCGACCAGCGCCTGGCTGGGGGTGGCCGCGGCGCTCGTCGGGGCAGGGCTGCGGGTCGCCATCGTCCCCCTGTTCGTGGCGCCCCTGTTCGACGACGTGTTGCAGGCGCACGACCTGAGCGCCCTGCCGCGCGTGCTGGGCACCGCCGGCGCCGTGGCCCTCGGCGGCAGCCTCGCCCTCTGGGTGCAGGACGCGGCGCTCGGCCGCGCCGCCGCCCACCTGGGCGCCACGTGGCGCGACAGGCTCTACGCCGATCTCCTTGCCTCCCCTCCCGGCAGCCTGCCCGGGACGAGCGGCGCCCTGGCCGGCCGGGTCGTGAGCGACCTGCGCGAGGTCGAGACGTACTTCCGGTACGGGCTGGGCACCCTGGTGGCGGAGAGCGCGACGCTGCTCTTCATACTGGCGCTGCTCGTGAGGGCGGACGCGACGGCGGCGCTGGCCCTCTTCGCGCTCGCCCTGCCGGGCGCCCTGGTCCTGCGCCTCGTCGGGCGGCGCTTGGAGGGTGCCACGCGCGGCGCGCTCGAGGGCACAGAGGAGGTGGCGCACCACCTCCAGGAGGGCCTGAAGCATCACGAGCTCGTCCGGGCCTTCGGCGCCGTGGGCGCGATGCGCGAACGTCTCGGGGCGGCCAACCGCCGGACCGCGCGCGCGACGGCCAGGCGCAGCCTGATCGCCGGCCTCCAGACGCCGCTCACGCAGCTGTTCGTCTTCACCGCCATCGGCGTGCTGGTCGTCATACTGGTCGGCGCCGTCGCGCGCGACGCGGCGACCGTCGGCGACGTGACCGCGTTCCTCACGCTGGTGGCGCTGGCAGCGACCCCCACTCAGCTGCTCCCGCAGGGGTACGCCATGTACCGACAGGCGCGCGCCGCCGCCCGGCGCCTGCACGCGCTCCAGGGCGCCGCGCACTTGTCGCCTACCACGGGCGCGCACCCGCCGGCTGCGGCAGGCGACGGCCCGAGCGAAGGCGACGCGACCCCCGCCCCCACTAGCTTCACGGTGGCGCGCGCCCACGCTCAACCCGGCGAGGCGCCCCTACTGGCGCTTCACGGCGTGGCCTTCGGCTACGACGCCGCCAGGCCAGTCCTCGCCGGCGTCGACCTCAGCTTCCCACGGCGCGGCCTCGTCGTCGTGGGTGGACCCAGCGGCAGCGGCAAGACGACCCTGTTGCGGCTGCTGCTGCGCTTCGCGCGCCCGACGGCAGGGCGGGTGACGCTCGACGGCGTCGACCTTGCCGACGTCGACGAGGCCGCCCTGCGGAGCCGGCTCGCGTACGTGCCGCAGGGGCACGAGCTCCTGTCGGGGGCGTTGAGGGACGCCCTCGCGATGGGCCGGGTGGCCGAGGACGGCGAGCTGTGGTGGGCGCTGGAGGCCGTGGGCATGGCGGGCGCGGTGCGAGCGTTGCCGGCCGGCTTGGCGACGCGGCTCGCCGAGGACGGCGGCGGTTTCTCTGGCGGCCAACGTCAGCGGCTCGCCGTCGCCCGCGCCCTGCTCGGCCGCCCCGACGCCGTGCTCCTCGACGAACCGACCTCCAGTCTCGACGACGGCAGCGAGGCGGAGATCAACGCACTCCTCGCCCGGCTCGCCAAGGAGCGGCTCGTGCTCGCGGTGACGCACCGCCCGGCCCTCGCCGAGCGGGCGGACGTGCTCGTGCTCGCCGACGGCGTGGGGGCGCCGGCGTGATCTACGACGACGCGCCCGACCTCTACGACCTCCAGTACGCGGCCTACCGCGACGACATCCCGTTCTACCTTCGGCTCGCCGACGAGCTCGGCGGGCCCGTGCTGGAGCTGGGGGCCGGCACCGGCAGGGTCACGGCGGCGTTGGCCCGCGCCGGCCACGCCGTCGTCGCGGTGGACGCCGCGCCGGCCATGTTGGCGCGGGCGGGCCGGCGCCTCCCGGAAGGCGCCACCGTCGAGCTCGTCGAGGCCGACATGCGCGAGCTCGACCTCGGCCGCGAGTTCCCGCTCGTCATCGCCCCCTTCAACACGCTCATGCACGCCTACACCGTGCCGGACCAGGACCGCACCCTGACGGGCGTGCGCCGCCACCTGGCGCCGGGCGGCACCTTCGCGTTCGACCTGTTCAGGCCGCACCTCGGCCAGCTGGGGGTGGTGAGGCGCGAGCCGACCTGGGCAGGGCTCGGCGAGCACATTGACCTCTTCCTCGTGCAGGACCACGACCCCGACGCGCAGCTACTCGAGAGCGTGTACTACCTCGACGTCCGCTCGCCTGACGGCGCCATCACGCGGCGCCGCACGCGCCTCCTGCAGCGCTACTACCACCGCTTCGAGCTCGAGCGCGCGCTGGCGCAGGCCGGGTTCGGTCGGGTGCGGCTCTTCGGCGGCTTCGACAGGGGGCGCCTGGAGGCGTCGAGCGCGCTGATGGTGGGTCTGGCCGGCGGCTGAAGGGCGGCCCCGCCCTCGTCGTGGTCGCTGGACCGTCTCAGGGCGCGCCC